>CAMZGB010000048.1 GCA_947306285.1 uncultured Lachnospira sp. | reverse complement strand
AGTTTGTTACATCGTCAATGATGTATAGGTCAGTACCACGAACAGTGTCCTCTAAGGTACACTTTGATTCACCAGTACCAAATCTAGGGTTAGAGAAATTCAAAAGATATGAATCTTTCTTGTAACCCTTAAAAGTGATTGGTGAATCGTTTGTCTCAATACGAGTTTTTCTCCAATCAGCAATGTAGGCGTCTACCGTGTCGCCCAATGCCTTACTGCCAGACAACGCCACAATTGCTAGCGGTCCGACAGGTATGGATTCTACGTGCTTTCTGTTAGCCATAAAATTTCCTCCAATTAAGTAAAATTCATAATTTTGTTTTCCGCGCGAGGAGTCTAGTCAAAAAGACTAGTTCTCCCCGCCAGAAAACTTTTTAAGTTTTCTTATATCATCACCAAAAATCTTGAACATAGAATAATATCCCGTAGTACGAGAGAATATTCTGTCATCATATCTCTCTTGAAACTCTTGTAAGTTGAGATTCGTCGAGATGATAGTAGACTTTTGGTGTATAAGACGTTCGTTTAGAACTTCGAACAGATAACTCTCAGTGAAAGAGTTTGTTAGTTCTGTTCCCAAGTCGTCAATAATAAGTAGATCACAGTTTTTTAAATCATCCATGTCTACATTTTTGTACACAGAGTCTGAGTCATTGTTGAAAACTTCTTTAGCCATTAAATCAAAAAGCTGGGAAGCTGAAAGATAAATAACAGAATGGAACGAATCCATTAGTTCTTTGGCTATGCAGTTTATAAGGAAAGTCTTTCCTGTTCCTGCTAAGCCATAAAACAACAAATTGTCAAACTCTGTGTCAAAATGATTTATAAAATATTGGCAATGCTCGACTACACTTTTGATGTTTGTCAAAGCATCAACGCCAAGATTTTCATCTACGAGCGACTCGGAATAGAAGTCATAATTAAATGTAGAAAAATTCTCGACCTCCAAAACTTTTGTAAGCTCTGAGCGAGAGTAGAGCAATTTAATAATCTCTTTGTCTCTACATTCACAGGATTTGCCATCGACAAATCCAGTATCCTGGCACTTTTCACATGTGTAGATTTCATCCAGATAGTCAGCGGCAAAGCCTCCTGACAATAGTAGGGCTTTTTTCTTTTCACCCAAACTCTTAATTTCATTCTTGATGGAATCCACATCCACAGAATTACCAGATAAAGAACTTCTCATAGCATCACTAGCTAGTGTTGCTATTTGTGAGTTGATTTTCGCAATCTCTGGGACCGCTTCCTCAACTTCCGCGAGTCGCTCGTTCATAACTATTTGATTATCTAAACGTCGGTTGATATAGATTTGATCTATAGCTTCCAACTGAGAATTACTTAACGCCATTTTTACCTGTATGAAATACTAGTCATGTTTCTTATTAGACTTGGCTAGTTTCTTTTCCATTTCCTTGAAGTCATATGTGTGACTTTCAATCTTTTTCTTCGAAGCCCTCTTCGAAGTCTTCTTAAACTTCGAAGATTGCTTCTTAGAATGTTCGTCATCTAACTTTTCGATAGCCTCCATAGACAAGGCACCTTGGTTATACCAGTTAGTAAGAATACTATCTGTATACTCAAAACTACCTTTGTGTGTGTGAGCCATCGTGCGATGACAAGCCTCGACTATGATCTCATCAGAGAACTTGAAATCATTATGCCATTTGGAAATGAAATCTAGTTCCCTCTTAACAGGAACTGGAGACTGTTCGCCGAAAACCTTATAAATCGCCTCAACGATTTTGTCTCTAAACATTTCGTCCTGCTTTGCATCCTCCAAAGTAGTAATGCCAGCCTTGGCATAGGTGACAGCTTTCTTCTCTATAGAAGTAAGAGAAGTATCGCCTGACTCAAGAAGATGCTCGATGAGATCAGAATCAAGTCTTAAGTCCTCTACCATATAAATGATAGAGTTGGTGGCAGCCGGGCTTAAGGTGATGCTTAGATATTGCTCTGCCAAAAAGCAAAGCTCTCTAATCGTGCTATCATCAGAAAGCTTCGTAATTTCAGAAGCTGTTCGCTTTTTCTTCGCTGGAATAATATATTCCTTTGAAGAGGAAGCAGGCACGCTCACACTTTCGCCCGAAGCTTTTGCCAACAAGTTTACATCCATGCTTTCATCCTGATGCAAAATGCGACTGGATGCAGCTTTTGTTTGGATGTAATTATTTAAAAGCACACCCTCGATCTTACCCTCATCATTGAACGATAGAGAAATTACTTCCTCATCATTCCAATAAGTTAAAGCTCGATATACGTCTGACTCCAAAATTCCAAAATGGTCAGCGATTTTCTCAGTGGAAAATTCCTCTGGCTCATTTTTCATTTTAGAAACCATTCGTAATAGGTGAAGGTAAATTTTTACAAATTCACCATTTGCTTTATTCATATATTCATCTATGAAAACATTAGACACAGAAGTAAAACTAGACACATTACCCCCGTCTAATACCAATTTACACATAGTTTCTCCAATCTATTTCAAAGACTGTTTGATCCGTCACACAAAAGAGTTTGAATCGATTTTTCCTCAATAATAATTCAATGTAAAACAGTCTTTACTTACTCTTTTTTCATAATTTCTGAAATTAATATAACACAAAAAAATTATTTTGCAACGTCACAAATTGCCTGAAACCCCCATTTTTACTAGGTTTCAGACATGTTAATAATGTTAGTAATGTCAATAAGATAAATAAATAAAAAGTGAAATATAATGAAAAGTCTTTAAGAATGGGCTTTCCGACTGGTTGCTACTTTTGAAGTTATGTAAACTAAAAAACCACAAAATTTTGAAGAAAGTTATCAACAAAATTTTGTGGATGTTAATAAGTTATTTACCAAGTAGGTGATCGCCGATTTTTACTACATCTCCGGCACCCATAGTTATTAACAAATCGTTTGGTTTAGAATTTTCTAGTAAAAAGTTTTCGATTTCGTCAAAAGTAGGGAAATAGTAAACTTCAGTGCCTAACTTTTCGAGCTCTGCCTTCAGGTCTTCGGAAGAAATGTTGTAAGTGTTCTTCTCCCTGGCAGCATATATATCTGCTAACACCACAGCATCCGCTTCGGATAGTTCTTTGGCGAAATCTGTAAGCAGTGCCTTCGTTCTTGAGTAGGTGTGAGGCTGGAATACAACCCACATCTTATTGTAGTCGAAGTTTTTCAAAGTAGAAATGGTTGCGCGAATCTCATCTGGATGATGAGCATAGTCATCAATGATTCTAGCCTCGCCAAGCATTCCTTTGTATTGGAAGCGGCGCTCCGTACCGCAGTATTCTTTCAAGCCTTGAAGGATAAATCCTTTTTGAATTCTCATGAAGTTGGCAGCAGCGATAGCAGCCAATGAATTTTGAACATTGTGGCGACCAGTTCCGTTTAAGTCAATGTGACCTTTGTCTTCACCTTTGTAAAGCAAGTCGTAACCTGCTGTCACGTCATTGTTATATACAACATTCTGCGCACTGTAGTCTGACTTTTCAGGGTCTTCGCCGAAGGTGATGATGCTACATTCAAGCCCTTCAGTGATTTCTTCATAGTTATCAATGTCGCTACTAATAATTAATGCGCCGTGCTTTGGAATTAGTTCTGCATACTTTCTGAAACTAGCACGAATGTCATTTATATCTTTAAAGAAGTCCAAGTGATCCTCAGCAATATTTAAAATGATGCCAATGCTTGGACTAAATTCTAGAAAACTGTTTGTGTATTCACAAGCCTCAGTGATCATGATGTCTGAGTGACCAACTCTAGTGTTTCCTTTGATGGCTGGCATAATACCACCGACAAGAATTGTTGGATCAGTTTTGGCCGTTAGCATAATCTGGCTAAGCATAGAAGTGGTAGTAGTTTTACCGTGAGTTCCTGCCACACCGATGGCCACGTCGAAGTTCTTCATCATAGCACCAAGGAAACTAGCTCTAGTCATAACTGGAATGCCAAGTTGGTGCGCACGAACTAGCTCAGGATTATCATCCTTCACAGCGGCAGTGTAAACAAGTAGGTCAACATCATCTGCCACGTTTTCGCCACGCTGTCCGTAGTAGACAGTGGCGCCCAATTCCTCTAGGTGTGTAGAAATATCTGACTTCATAGTATCAGACCCCGTAACAGTAAAACCACGCTCCAACATAATCTCTGCCAAAGCGCTCATACTGATTCCACCGATACCTGTAAAGTGAATTTTCTTCTTATCGTTAAAATCTAATTTCATCATAGAAGTATTATAACACTATATAAGGTAAAAATTAAACCCCCAAACCATATATATAGGAAAAGAAGCAAAATCCTAAAAATATCTCTCAAAAATAATTTACAACCGTCCTTAATAAATGATATAATTTTTTTATATTAAGTGTGACGGAATGAAAATATTACCGTAAGAGGTGAACTAGATGGTAAAAAAAGAAATGATTGCCATGCTATTGGCAGGCGGACAAGGTAGCAGACTAGGAGTTTTGACAGCCAAAGTAGCGAAACCAGCAGTTGCTTTTGGAGGAAAGTATAAGATTATCGACTTCCCACTAAGCAACTGTATTAATTCTGGAATCGATACTGTTGGTGTTTTGACTCAGTACCAGCCACTAAGACTAAATTCGCATATCGGAATTGGAATCCCTTGGGACCTTGATAGAAATATCGGCGGTGTCACAGTGCTTCCACCATATGAAAAAAGTGAACACACTGAGTGGTACACAGGTACGGCGAATGCTATTTTCCAAAACATCGAGTATATGGAAAGCTACAATCCTGACTATGTTTTGATTTTGTCGGGAGATCATATTTATAAAATGGATTACGAAGCAATGCTTGATTTCCATAAGGAGAAGGGTGCGGACGTAACTATTGCGGCCATGCCAGTTCCTTGGGAAGAGGCTAGCAGATTCGGCGTGGTAGTTGCTGACGATAGCAAGAAAGTTAGCGAGTTCCAGGAAAAGCCAACTGAGCCAAAGAGCAACTTGGCATCCATGGGAATTTATATTTTCTCATGGCCAGTACTTCGTGATGCGCTAATTAAACTTAAAGATCAACCAAACTGTGACTTCGGTATGCACGTTATCCCTTACGTTCACGAGCAGAAGGGTAACGCATATGTCTATGAGTACACAGGATATTGGAAGGACGTTGGAACTCTAAGTTCATATTGGCAGGCAAACATGGAGCTTATTGATATAGTTCCAGACTTCAACCTCTACGAAGAATTTTGGAGAATCTATACTAGAAATGATTCGCTTCCACCACAGTACATTGCAAACGATGCAAAGATTGAGAGAAGTATTGTGTCCGAGGGTTGCGATGTCCGAGGAGACATTACAAATTCAGTGGTCAGCTCAAACGTGAAAGTGGGCGAGGGCGCAAAGATAAATGACTCAATCATTATGACGGGTTGTACAATTGGAAAGAATGCGAAGATTGATAAAGCTATCATCGCCGAAGACACAGTGATTGGAGACAATGTTGTCATTGGCGAAGGCGATTATGCAGATAGTGAATTAAATAAAAAAATATATAACTGCGATTTGACAGTGATCGGAGAAGACTCAGTGATTCCTGATGGAGTAACAATCGGAAAGAATGTAGCTATTTCAGGTGTAACTGAAAAGAAAGACTACGACAAAGGCAAACTCCCATCGGGCGGTTATATTGTAAAGGCAGGTGAGCTAGAATGAGAGTATTAGGAATTGTTTTAGCCGGCGGAAATAATAAGAAGATGGATCAGCTTTCACAAAAGAGAGCTATTTCTGCTATGCCTATGGCTGGTAGCTATCGAGCTATCGACTTTACACTTAGTAACATGACAAACTCACACGTGCAAAAAGTAGCAGTGCTTACACAGTACAATGCTTGGTCACTAAATGAGCATTTGAGTTCATCCAAGTGGTGGGATTTCGGTCGTAAACAGGGAGGACTCTTTGTATTCACTCCATCTATCACTGCGGAGAATGGTTTCTGGTACAGAGGTACTGCGGATGCCATTGCACAGAACTTGTCATTCTTAAAGAAGAGTCACGAGCCTTACGTTGTAATTACATCGGGCGATGGAATTTATAAACTAGATTACAACGACGTTTTGGATCAACACGTGGAGACTGGCGCAGACATGACAATTGTTTGTAAGGAAATGCCAGCGGGATCTGATGTTTCAAACTACGGCGTTATCAAAACTGATAAGAACGGTCGCATTACAGACTTCGAAGAGAAGCCAGTTGAGAGCGATGGAAATCTAGTTTCGACGGGTATTTATGTTATTCGTCGAAGACTCCTCATTCAGATGATTGAGAAGTGTATTGCGGAAGACAGATACGACATTGTAAATGACATTATCATCAGAAATAAAAACAGTAGAAAATTCTACGTTTACAAGATGGATTCTTATTGGAGAAATGTTGCGACTATCGAAAATTACTTCGACGCAAACATGGATTTCCTAAATCCAGACGTTAGGGATTATTTCTTCAACCAGTATCCTGACATTTATTCTAAAGTGGATGATTTGCCTCCGGCGAAGTACAATCCAGGTTCAGATATTGGGAACTCACTTATTTCGAGTGGATGTATCGTAAATGGCGAAGTAAAAGATTCGGTTGTGTTTACTCAGGCTTATGTGGGTAACAAGGCGAAGATTAAGAATTCAATCATTCTAAATGATGTTTATATTGGTGATGGCGCAGAGATTGAGAATTGTATCGTGGAAAGCCACAGTACAATCAATCCGGGCGAGAAGCGTGGCAAGAAGGGCGAAATCACAATTATAAACGAGAAGAATTTTAGATACGGTTTATAAGTAAAAATGAATAAATATACAAAAAAATGTTTCATTTTTTTGAAAATATGTTATCATAATAAACAGGAGTGATAATCGAATTATCACTGAGCGGGTGACTTATTAGTTGACACCAATTTTACACTAAAAAGGAGGACATTATGAACATTACAGATGTAAGAGTGCGCAAGATGATGAAGGAGAGTAATTTGAAAGCAGTAGCTTCAATTACTATCGATGATGACTTTGTTGTACATGACATCAAGGTTGTTGAAGGCGAGAAAGGTCTTTTCATCGCTATGCCTAGTAGAAAGGCAGCTGATGGAGAGTATAGAGATATAGCTCATCCAATCAACTCAGCGACAAGATCTAACATCCAAGAATTAGTATTGGATGCTTACGAGAAGGTTCTTATGGAAGAGCCAGCTGCACCTGCAGCGGAAGCTCCAGCAGAAGCTCCTGTAGAGGAAGCAACTGCAGAGGAAGCTCCAGCAGAAGAGCCAGCTGAAGAAGCGTAAGAATTAAATCGTAAG
>CAMZGB010000047.1 GCA_947306285.1 uncultured Lachnospira sp. | reverse complement strand
CTCATTACATGGTTGATTATGTTCAACCCGTTGATATGTTTCCTATGACTTCTCATGTGGAGACAATCGTTGGCTTGATTTTAAAGAAGTAAAACTCATTCATTTTTAATAAAAATCCCATATTTTTGAATAAAGACATAACCCATGAATACCACTTTTACTTAATAGAATTTCTATTAAGTAATTTTGCCAAGAGATAGCGTATATCTAGGGTTGTAAGTGGTAACATGTGTTTCTTTTCATATTTAACGTGAATAAAGTCTTTTGCTATAATAATAAACGCACAACGTAAATACCTTTGGGTGTATCTCCTTCGTTGTGCAAAACTATAGGCATACACCCTCCAAAATTATTACTATTAACTAGTAACGAGAATGCGTTCATAAAAGCGTATTGACAGTTACTTTTTTTCTTGATTTAATTAAGGTGCACAACGAAGGAAACCACGTATTGGTTCCACCCAAAAAGGTCGAAAGATCTGAGTAGGAATTAAAAGTATGCCTATAGTACGTCGGACGTACTATTTCTGACTGAGTAATTAATTAACTAGCTAGGATTACTTTAAGCATTAACGGTACGCTCCAAAAAGTTTCACTTAAAGGAGATTTACGTACATGGAACATTATTTAGTAAAAGCCCAGTTTGGACACGTTGGAAGAAACAATTACATTATTAAGACCATTCCAGTCTACGCAGAAGATGGAAAGGAAGCTGCTTACAAAGTTAGATGGATGGGAAGAGTTAAACATAACCGTAAGGATGCCATCATTGAAGTTAGAAAATGCACTCTAGAAGAATACTTAGAGCAAAAAGAAATCAACGCCAATGATCCATACTTCTCAGTTCATAGTAAACAAGAGCAAGAAGCATTATGCGAAGACATCGCAGATCAAATCATCAGTTATGAACTCCCTTCCAAAGTTAACAAATTGGAAAGAGTTAACAAAGTTAAATATAAGATGAAGAAAAATAAGCTAATACACAATGAAGCGTTATACACAATGCGCAATTATGAAGCCTCGATGGCTTACTAGATAGGAGGAAAGGCACATGGAATTATCATTAAAAATCAGTTGCTCTGATAAAGTAGATGGCTCAGTATTATCTGCCTTAAGAGATAGCAAATATCATTACGCTAAATTATCAACAACAAAGGTTCAAATCGTTCCTGATAGAAGAGACCAAAGACTTATTGATAGCCTCAAAAACATCAAAATCGTTTTGAAGAAACAAGACGAAGGCATATTAATTCTTCTAGGCAATCTTCAATGTGACCACAGACCTCCATATGGTGGAGCGTTCTATATCACAAGAGTGGTGAATGAAGTCACCGAATATGCATCCGTTAGAGGTGTTTCTACAAGAGTTAGATTCGCAACTATGGATGAGCCAATCACAGATAATCGTGAACTCGAGCCATTTATGCAAGAACTTATCAAAGATAAAGACTTCCAATTCAATATCGGCCAATTCGATGAATTTATGGAGATTTTTGAGTTCTATAAGAAACTCTCTGATGAATTAAACAACAACATCTCTTATGAAGTTGAATCTCAATCTAAACCATATTATTTCATCCCGTTTGATGTTAAAGATTTTGACTCTGAATTTAAGGTTGAAGTTAAAGATCAAAATGGTGTGCTAAAAGGTTATAGATTTGATGCTACTACATTCGTCTATCTTAAAAACGAAATCAAAGAGCATGTAAGAGAATTAATCGACATTCATATCAAAGGTGGTATGGAGCAGCTTAGCAGAATCAGAAGAGTGGGGGAAGATAACATCTATTTATCTAACACATTCAACGTTTCTGAAAAGGACGTTAAAAACCTCAAACAATTCGTGGTAGTGAACATCACCATCCAAAAGGATGAAGTGGTTCTATCTGGTGAATTAAAGAACGAAGTTGATTATGAAGATGAATACAGCTGTTTAAACCTCTATGATATGGGTCAAAAAATCAAAGTTGAATCTATCGACAACTCTTTAAGACTAATTAATCAAGGTGCCACTGGTGCAGCTGCTGAATTGTTAGAGTACTTAATTGGCGATAAAAAGATGCCAAATAATGGTACTTTGGAAGCCAAGTTAACAAACATGCTTCTTGATAAAGATAAATACACGCATGGCTTAAATGATTCACAAAAGAAAGCCTTCTTAATGGCTATTGATGGATCTCCGGTCAGCTTGATTAAAGGCCCACCAGGAACAGGCAAAACTCACGTTATCAATGCGATAGTTCAATATATCACTAAGGAACTGGGCGAGAAGGTAATCATTTCTTCACAAACCCATATTGCTATCGATAATGTTTTAGATAAGCTTGTCGAGAACTACGACATTGTTATTCCAAATAGAATTACTAACAGACGTAACAAATATAGTGGAAACGAGATTGACTATACTCTGTATAGAACGTGGGGTAGAAAGTTCTCTGAGCATAACAAGAGAGCAACCAATAAAAAACTCGCTGCCGCTATGGAAGAAGCAATGTCTCACTTTGGTGGTGAGCAACGATTCAAATATGCTGAAATGTCCTCAAGTGAAGACTTCTCAGTTATTGGTGCTACAACAACTACAAGTGCAATCGCTGGTAAGAAAGGCCTAGAAGTATTAAAAGGATATGACTGGCTCATTATCGATGAAGTTAGTAAATGTCCAATTACCGAAGTTCTTAGATACTTACCATATGTCAGCAGAATCATCATGGTTGGTGATGACTTCCAATTAGCACCTTTACTTGAATTCTCAAAAGATGATGTTAAAGAGCTTCCATCTTATGATGAAGAAATGTTCCAAAAACTACAAAGCATCTACGAGCAATCAGTCTTTGCTAAAACAATGGATAAAGCCGCTGCCGCAAATAGATTAGTTTTATTAAACGAGAACTATCGTTCTGTTAAAGATGTCTTATCTGCTTATAACGTGTTCTATGATGGACAACTTATTGGTAGAAGAGAAGAAATAAGACCAGATAAGGTTCGTTTCAATGTTCGCGAAAACGATATTGACTACGATGGTAGTGATGTCTTCTTCGTAGAAGTTGAAAACGGACAAGAAGCAAGAGAAGGCACTTCTAGATTCAATTTAGAAGAAATTGCCGCAACAGAATATATTCTTAGAGACTTAATGAAAACAGTTAAGAACCCTGAGAATGTTTCAGTGAGCGCAATCTTCCCATATGCCGCTCAAATCAACAAGTTCCAAAAGAACAATCTTAAACTCATTAACGAAGCCAAGAAACTCTTCAAATCATTTGAAATTGATACTGTTGATGCTTTCCAAGGGAAAGAAACTGACATTGTATTAGTTAATACCGTTGTTACAGATTCAACACAAGGCAACTTCTTAAATGACTTTAGAAGAATTAACGTTTCTATGAGTAGAGCCAGAGATAAATTAATCGTCTTTGGGAACCATAGAGTCCTCAGAAGAATAAAGATGAAGATCGCTGGTGGACAAGAAAGAAACTACTTTGGTGAGATTATCGACTTCATAACCGCCAAAGGCCAATTCATTAAATATAATGGAGGTAAAGTTGAACATGGAAATAAGAGCAAAAGTAGCATTAAGCTTGCCTAATAAGTTTTATAAAGTAGTTCTCAAGTACGACACATTTGAGAAAGCAACATACGATTCATATTTAGTCGCTTCTATCGTGGCCAATGCCAAAAACGAAAAGGATGCGATGGAATATATTGATGAGATAACTGGAAACGGATCTTTAAATCCTCATTTCAAGAAACTTTATGAAGAAATTTCTAAAATGACTAAAGAGCAGGTTGAAGGTATTCTCAAAGATTCCTTATATCCAATTACAGTGGTGGATAAATCTCATCATTTCAAATATTACGAAATGTTTGATGCCACCAGGATGGATAACAAAGTATTCCCTGGAAACTTGGATAGTAATCCAAATCTAGCGAATATGCTTATGCCAAAAGATAGAGAAGCTAAGTTCTTAAGCCTCGAATTTGAGACTGAAGACGGAACAGTTAAAAAGGATAACTACAACGCTATATTTTCTGAAAAAGAAATTAAAGTTGACTTAGATGATGGGCAATATTACCCAATTTCTAAAGAAAACTTCTTATCAGTATTTGATAACGAAGGCGAAGTCACAAGTGAATGGATGCCTAAAGTTGGTTATGAAATCACAGCTGGTAACTGGAACGTCTTAACCAAAGGCGTCGCGGATACTTGGGGTAAAGACAGACTCACCTACAAGACTGAAGAAGGCAATCTTGCGGTACTCTTGAATGATTGCATCAAAGAAACCGAAGTCATCACAGCCTATGATTTACTCTTCTATAAAGAGACTAGATATAATTTCTCGACCCAAAATCAAAAGAAATGTCTAGAAGCCGTCAGATTCTTAAAAGACTCTAAGATGATTAACGAATATAAGACAAGAAGTCTAATTGTCTTACTATCTGTTATTCCAGATATTTATGCCCAACAAATCGTTCAATACATTCTCACTAGAAAGAATTCTAAAGAGATTGCAGAATTTGGTTTGATGCTCATTAAGGGCGGTCTTGAAAAAGGCTGGGAAAAAGAAGTGCTATTATCTATTAAGAATTCTGTTCCTCAACGTGAGTACAAATATCTTTATAAGATTAATAGCGATCTTAACTTTGAAGTCACCGACTTGCTAGATATTGATGATGCAGATTTAGCTGAAGCAGATAAGATGCGCAAACGTGCATATGTTGCTGAAAGAGATAATCTCATCAAAGAAATTAAGTTCATGATCGGCGATATGACAACTTCTGGTGTGAGACAGAAGCTTAAGAGCCTTCAAAAGGATAGTGTCGTCAATTCCGTAAAGAAATTCTTAAATGAATATCAAGGCCATAATGAAGGCGAACTTGAAAATATGTCATTAGAAGAAATCAAAAAAGAATACGAGACTATCAAGGCTATGTATAATGGTAACTACGCAAAAGTCAAAGAACGTTGTAATAAAATGGAGGACAAATAGTAGATGAGATATTTGTTCTTCGATATCGAATGTGCGGATGGCAATAGAGCCATTTGCGAATATGGATATGTTCTCACTGATGAAAAATTCAATGTTATTAGAAAAAGAAATATCCTCATGGACCCTGAATGCCCATTTAATCTAACTGGAAGAGATGGACAAGCCGATTTGGTTCTTACTTATCCATATAATGAATATTACAAGTATTATCCGTTTGATGATTCATACGAAACAATTAAGAATCTTATGACTCAAAAGGATTTGCTGATATTCGGGCACGCTGTAAATAACGATATTGGATTCCTCTTTAAGGATTGCAATCGTTATAAACTGCCGTTATTTGACTACACAGCCTATGATATTCAAAAAATGCTTCCGGTGTTCAATAAGCAAAACAAGCGATACACCTCTTTGGAAACAGCATTTATTGATTTGGTTCCTGCTGAAATAAGAAGCGAATTGAAAGATCATAGAGCATGTGATGATGCAATGAAGACCATGCTGGTATTCAAAGCTATGGTAGTAGACCTAGAATTTACGCCAAAAGATTTAATAGAATCTTGCCCAAAGTCAGTATTCAATGCTCTTGAATATTGGGAACAGGCCAAGATTAGAAAAAAAGAAAAACACCGTAGGCAGGGAAATGCTGCCAAAAGAAAAGAAGGCCAAGTAATGTGGGGCGAATTATATCGCGAACATGAACCATTACTTGAAGACCCTAATTTGATAGGTAAGTTCATCACTGTCAGCGGTGAAATGAAAGAGCACCATGCCGAACTAAAACAACTAATCCAGATTATTAAAGAAAAGGGCTATGTTGCTTATGATAGGATTAATGGCTCTGATTTCCTGATTGTATTTGATGAAGAAAACAAAAAGGAAATGACAAGTGGATTAAAGTATCCATATGCTGGTCAAATCCTGACGTATCAAGAATTCTTAGATATTAATCAATAAATCTAGTCCCCATCATTTTGGTGGGGATTTTTTTGTTTTAATTGTCATTTTCGAATTGACGTTTTTTAAAGTAAAATACTATATAGTTTAATTATGAGTTTATATTTTGCTTACACACCGAATGTTAAAACAAGAAAAGCGGAATTAGTTTTCTTCTTTGAAAGCAATCGCTGCCATCTAACACATAGTGATAGAGTGCCACGAATTCCTTTTGAGTTTGAAAACATTGATTTGAATACTTATAAAAAAATCGTGGCTTTTGCCGAAGAACATAGACTCTCAGAATATGAAATCATGCTCTCTGGCAATGAGCCTTTAGAAGAGATACTTAAGTTCTTATCTAATTATCTTCTTGATAACGATGCCTCTATCGGTCTTTTAACGAGCAATATTGATTCAATTGATTTAAATAGGGAACTATTAGAGAGATTTGGTGTAACTGTACCTAATCCATATGTTGCTCGTGACTTCTTTGAAAACTTTGCTCCAACGAGACAAAAAGAAACACGCGGGCCTGTTGAAGCGGGCTTTATTGATGCAGAAGGTGCTGTTAAAGTATGCAAGAAACCAAAAAGGCCACCAGTATGTCCTGGATCTGCTGAACCGCCAAAAAGAAAACCAAAAGTTAACCTTAATAAAACGTGTGCTATTGAATTAGATGAATCTTTTCACGACAAATTTATAAGGCTTTTAATTGAATCAGGAAAAGAAAATGTCGAAATTTATAAAAAAGCCGGAGTCACTAGACAAGTATTTTCAAAAATAATTTCCGACAAGGGCATGATTCCGACCAAATTAACATTAATATCTTTATGTATCGGTCTTGAGTTGTCATTAAAAGCAGCTAAAGAATTAATGATTTCGGCTGGATACTCCTTATCTAGATCAATTATGCTCGATGCTATTGTTATGAAATATCTAAGAGAAGAAATATATGATTTTGAATTAATTAATAGTGAATTAGATGAATACGGGTGTCAATTATTAGGGTGGCATCCACGTGACAATTAAATGTCGTTTCCGAATTGACCAAAACAAAAAATGAATCCTCCATAATGTAGTCACAAAAGACAAACAGGAGGGTTTTTAAATGAAAGACTTAACAGAATTAGTAATCATCATTGATAAAAGTGGTTCAATGCATGGTTTAGAAAAAGACGTAGTGGGTGGTTTTAATGCACTCATCGAAGAGCAAAGCAAAGAAGGCGCTGTAAAGGTTACAACGGTATTCTTTAACGACAAAGTGAATTTCGTTCATGAGGGAGTCGATATTAAAGAAATAAAGCCGTTAGATGGAAGAAATTATCAACCGTGTGGATGCACTGCACTTCTTGATGCTATAGGAGATGCTATTTCCTTTATTAAAGCCAAACATTCAAAGCTCAAAGAAGAGGAACTACCAGAGCACACCATTTTTTCAATCATGACTGACGGGT
>CAMZGB010000046.1 GCA_947306285.1 uncultured Lachnospira sp. | reverse complement strand
TCGAAGTAGACGCTTTACTTACCATATCTATAATCTTTGAAAGTGTAGTTTCTGTACCTACTTCAGTTGCTTTACACTTAATTAATCTCTCATGATTCTTTGTTCCGGCAAATACCTTCGAATCAATCTGCTTATCAACTAATTTACTCTCACCTGTGAGCATTGATTCATCAACTTTACTAAGCCCATGAATCACAACACCATCCACTGGAATGTTATGACCTGGTTCTACAACAAAAATGTCACCTTCTTTAATCTCATTTACGGCAACTTCTTTTTGTTCACCGTTAACTTCAATAATCGCTGTCTTTGGAGCGAGGTGTATCAATTCTTTTATTGTGTCTGTAGTTCTACCCTTAGCATATGACTCTATGAATTTTCCTAATGTGATAAGAACTAAAATCATGGCTGCAGACTCAAAGTAAACACTATGAATCAAATGCATACCATGTTCCGGATGATTGATAATTCTAATCATTGTTATCACCGAATAAACAAATGATATTCCGGAACCAAGCATAACCAAAGTATCCATAGTTCCGCTCAAATGAATTGCAGATTTAAAACCGTTAACAAAGTATTTGTAATTCACGATAATTACTGCAAGACATAGAATCATCTCAACTATAACTAATAATTTATAGTTCTCAGTAAAATGGAAAAACATATTCCCCATCGAAAGAACCATTAGAGGAATAAAAATGATAAGAGATATAATAAATCTTTTTAGAATAGATTTAGTATCATCAGACATCTGCTGTTTTTCTTCAGTTATAATGCTTTTACCTTCTTCTAAGTAGTCTGCTTTATAACCAGCATCTTTAACTGCCTTAACTATATCTGCAGCAGAAAAATCGCCCTCTACTTCCATAGAATTGGTTAGAAGGCTAACATCAACAGAAGTCACTCCTTTGACTTCTTTCACTGCATTTTCTACTCTGTTTTGGCATGCTGCGCATCCCATTCCAGATACACTAAATTTCATTGATTTTCCCTCTATCTCGTACTTACATACTCCGTTATATTATAACTCAAAACAAGCCTATTTTCTATGCGATATAGCAATAAAAAAGCCAAATATATGTATTTGACATCAGTCTTTTAAAATGATAGAATTTATCTCGCTGGCAGGTGTGGCGGAATTGGCAGACGCACTGGATTCAAAATCCAGCGCCCTCAAAAGCGTGCGGGTTCAAGTCCCGCCACCTGCACAAAAAAAGAGAGCTACTATAGCTCTCTTTTATTATTTATTCTATCGTATATTTTCCTCCGGACCTATTAACCTTCTCAACGTGTCCTGAGTCTGTAGAAACTCCGTAATATGATGTAGACTTTGTCTTACCTTTCTTATCTGTAATCTCAACCTGAATTACATAGTAAAACGCCCCATCAATTTCTTCCACGGATTTGTAATTCAAATAGCCAATATTACCATTCTTAAATGTTCCGTTTTTCTCTTCGAAATCACCACTAGATACTAAACTAGATGACAATGCATTTAATGCTTCATCATAACTAAAACTAAAGTCTGGCGAATAATCATATGCTCTAGTTACAACACCACTAGATACTCCATCTTTGTTGATCGCAACAAAGTAATATAAACTTGTGCCTTTTGGCATCTTAATTGCTTTTTCATATTTTTTAGATTTCTCTGTAGGTGTTGTACCATCCTTTGTGTAATAGATTTCACATCCAGAGTCACAAGTTACCTCGATCTTTTTCTGTTCGGTATACTTACCACTATCCAAGTTTACACTTGGCTCCTTAACACTACCAAAATCTAATTCATATTTTGCTTGAAACTCTTTACTAAATTTGCCATTCTTTGACTTTGACGCAGCACGCAAATTATACTGTCCTTCGTCGCTTAGCATAATTGGTTTCTTATATTCTTTTCTAGTTTGACTATCTTCAACTTTTGAACCATCTAATGTGTAATATATCTTAACATCGTCAGTAGCTGATAATTCTATCTCAAGAGGTTTGGCATATTTGCCTTCCTTGTAGTTACATGTTGGTATAGTTCCATCGAAGTTCTTAAGTTCTGCCTGAACTTTCTTTGGCGCAGACGAAACAAGTTCACCTATTTTTGAATCCATGCCATTATTCTGATAAAGAATAATTAGATCCTTATAAAATTCGACATTTTCATCATCTAAATCTACAAGAGCCTCCATGTAAGCAATCTCTTCTTTATCATAGCCACCAATCATCTCATCTGTGGCATAAACCATCTTATACGCTTTTATTTTTTGACCCGAAGTAAATGCATTACTAGCAGCTTGTATGTACTGTGTTCTGGCATCAGGATAGTTCTTTTGATTATAAAGAACTGTTCCGGCATTATAGAACCTATTGAACTTTGAAGTCTTTGTTGCATAAATAACGCCAATTGTTCCAAAAATGGCAATAAGCACTGCAACCAACACACAAAGAATAATAAGCTTTGTTTTCTTTTTCTTTTCAGGTTTAACACCTTCTACGCTTGATGACTCATACTCTTTTCCTGCATCTTTGTCATCATCATCAATCATTCCAAAATCGTCATCAACAGAACCAAGCTCAATCGGTTTCTCTTTGCTTGGGTCTTTAAAACTAGCAGTCACCCTCTCGCCATCAAGAATATGACTTGTGTCAATTGTTTTACCCAAATCATCTTCAACTGTCTTTTCTTCAGGGATTCCGCCTACAATATTATTAAAACCACTCGTCTCCGAGTAATCTTCATGTGCTTTCTCGTCATTATTTACTGCGAATTGAAAATTGCCTACTTTTGTACCACATTTTCTACAAAAATATTCATCTTCTGCGCATTCTTTTCCGCAATTAGGACAAATCATATATTTTTACTCCTTAAAATACCATAAAAAATATATCATATTAGAATGTTTAGTGCAATCGACTAGTCTCTCTTTGAAAACTCACATCCACAAAAGCTTTGTCTATATAAATCGTACTCTTTTGAGAGTTCAATGGACCTTTTAAAACCATCATTTTTCTTAAAATCAGATAGCAAGTATTTTAAACCGAATTCATCTGCCACATTAACGCCAATCTCATTAATCTTGTCTGAATTCTTATGAGGACTGATTGTTAAAGTAGTTGTTATATATTCAAAACCATGTTCTTTTGCATATTCAGCTGTTTTTCTAAGTCTCAACTCATAACACTTAAAACATCTAGCTCCGCCTTCTTCATAATCTTCCAAACCTTGTACTGCATTATAGAATTCTGAGTTATCATAGTCTAAAATCTCAAGATTGACACCTTCTATAGATCTACACTCATCAATAAAGCGTATTAATTCATCAACTCGTTTATTGAACTCAGTTTCGCTCTCAATATTCGGATTATAAAACAGAACCGTTATATCAAATGTCTTCGACAAATACTCTAGACAATAGCTACTACATGGCGCACAACAAGCATGCAAAAGCAGAGTTGGTTTCGCATTCTCCTTCTGTAGCTTTTCAATTAGCTTATCTAACTTCTTTTGATAATTCATACTTCTCCTTTTTAAAAGAGACAGGCAAAAGCCTGTCTCTTTTAACTATTTGGAGTGCTTACCTATCTCCTTATACATCTTATAGGCCTTCTCCAAAATAGCTCTTTCATTCGGAAATTTTAGCAAATGATATGCCTCAATATACCTATAATACCCTGAATGAAAGAAATACTCTTCTTTCTGTGGCTTGCTATAATAGTTATTCGCCGTCATCAAAAACCAATGTACTTCTTTTTCAACTGTGTCACTAGGAACAGTAAATGAATATTCACTTTTCCCAATGTAACCAAGTACTTTGCCTTTTACACCGGCCTCTTCGTGAACTTCTCTTAAGGCTGTCTGTTCATGACTTTCGCCTTCTTCTACGGTACCTTTAGGAAGAACCCATCCTTCGTACCTGTTTTTAATATTCTTATATAACAGTAATATCTTTCCACGAAATATAACTACCCCGCCACAGCTGACTGCCTTCTGCATAAGCAACCTCCTGTACCAAGGTTAGTATAACCTTACCATTATTCTTTTTAAGTATATACTATTATATTTTTTATTTCAATGTATTTACTTTGGTCATTAGTTAAAATACGAATCAAGTATTTCTTTTGCAACAGCTGTCGCTGAAGCAGATCCCTGTTTAATATCTTCCAAACAAACAGCAATTGCTATCTTCTTTTTGCCCTTTTTGGCGAAGCCAACAAACCACGAGTTAATATCATCTTTATTGTTAAGTTCAGCTGTACCAGTTTTTCCGTAAGCTTTGTATGAAGAATAAGACATCATATTCGCAGTACCAGTCTTAACTACGCTTCTCATCTCTTTCTTTAAGTACTTAGCCTCATCTTCAGGGATGATTTCTTTATACTCTTCAGGTTCAGTTGTTTTAACAATTACATCATAACTATTTATAACCGAATCAACCAAGTATGGTTTCATTAAAACACCATTATTATAGATGGCCGAGGCAACCATACACATATGGGCCGGCGAAACTGTCGTAGTTCCCTGTCCAATTGATGTGGATGCTATATCCCATTGATTAGAATCGGAATCTAGATTAAATTTACTCTGAGTCTTTTCAATATCTATCGGTAAATCTTCATTAAACAATGCTGTCTCACATGTATTTCTAAACTTTCTTATATTTAGTTTTCTTCCAATGGTTGCGAAAGCCGAATTACATGAATATGCGAATGCTTCTTTCAAGTTTACATTATAATGAGCCTTTCCATCGAAACAGTGAATTTTTGCGTTACCAACTTTTGTATAACCTTTACAGTAATATTTAAACTCTTTGAAGTCACTGTCTTCTTTCATGAATTCCAAATCTGTAAATATCTTAAATACAGAACCTGGAGTATACTTACCCTGAGTTCCTCTATTAACTAATCTGGAATCTTTTGAGTCTTTAGTAAGTTTCTTCCAAATACTATCAATAGTTTCTGGATTGTATGATGGTCTGGAAGCACATGCAAGTACCGCTCCTGTTTTTGGATTCATTGCAAACACAGCACCTTTATGATCACCTAACGCATTGTAACAATTCTTTTGTAATTTAACTTTTAATGTAGTGTATACATCCGCACCTTTTTCTTTAGTACCTTGGAAGTCATTTATTATTTTTTGTAGCGGAGTATCTCTAGTTGATAACAAATCATAATTACATGTTTTCTCTAAACCAGATTTTCCGTGCGTAGTAATACCAACCACATGCGCAAATGTTTTGCCATATGGATAGCATCTCTTATCATCCTTTAGGTTGTCAGTAGTTCCATTAGTGTCAGTGTAAGCTAACTCTTCTCCAGAATTAGCATGGATAGTTCCACGAATAATAGTCTCTTGCTTTTCATCAACTCTTTTGTTGTAACTATTACTTGCAATCTCTTGACTATCAAATGCAATAAAATATACATAATATCCAATCATAAAGAAGAATATTATTGAGAAGAACAAGGTTACAACCCACGTTTGTTTATTCAGTTTTCTGCTCTCTTTTTTAGAGCTTTGGGAGTTCTTGCGTCTGCTCAATTTGCTTTCTCCTTTTCGCTTTAGAGGTTTCATCCTCTTCATACTTCTTTCCAATTTTTAGTTCTTCATTATTTGTACCGACAATTGCCAGTCCTTGGATAATGGCAAATACAAACAATGTACTAAGAATTGAACTACCACCATAACTAACTAATGGTAAAGTTACTCCAGTTGATGGAATCATCTTAATTGCTCCACCAACAGTTAATATAACTTGAACTGCGTACTGGATTCCTAGTCCAATACAAATCAATCTATTAAACAAAGATAACTGTTTCATTGCAGTAATTAAGAATGCAATAAAGCAGCTCAAACAAATCAAAATAAGTAACATGGCAAATATTCCACCAAACTCTTCTCCTATTGCAGAAAAAACAAAGTCCTTTTTAACAACAGGAATATCTGTTGGTTGACCTTGATAAAGTCCTGTACCCGTAAACCCACCATTCGCTAAAGCAAATAATGACTGAGTAATTTGATATCCTTTTCCATCTATAATGCTCCAAGGATCCTGCCATGCTTCCACACGAGTCTGAACGTGTGAGAACAAGAAAAACGCAACAACCGATGCCAGCGACATTCCAGCAAATCCAAGCCATAAATATCTTGCTCTTTTTGTAGCAACATATAACATAAACAAATACGTCATAAAGAATATCAAAGCACTTCCTAAGTCCGTCGACAATACAAGCAAGCCGACAAACATAGCGGCCAATATTGCTGATATAATTATGTGTTTAAAATCTGTAGATTTGGCAAGAAAACCTGCCATAAAGAATACAAATAAAATCTTAACAAATTCTGATGGTTGGAATGTAAATCCACCAATCTCCATAGATAGTTTGGCACCTCGACTCATAACACCAATTGCAAGTACTACTAGTAAAAGTGCTGCACCAACAAAACAGTATAGCCAAGTAAGTTTCTTTAAGAAATCTTCCTTCTGCATCATATAAGGAACTAGCAAAGAAATCAAGGAAACAATAGCAACTATAATGAACTGTGTTATGCTTCCCTGATAATCTAGTCTCGCCAAAATGATAAAACCAATAGTAAGCAACATACACATATTGCTCAAAATTGCTTTATTAATATTAGAATAAATAACTGGGAACACTCCAAGCACAATAATTAAGAAACAAAGCTGTGCACCAGCTAGTATTATTACATTAATCTGAGGAACATCTTTTTCGAACATAAAGACCATTGCCATTCCGATAATGTACACCAAAAAGATTACGCCATTTTGTCTCTGGTAAATTCCTGCTTGTTTTATAGGGTTCTTACTTCTTAGCGCACTAAAACACTCCCATGTGTAAAACAACATAAGAGCAATAAATAAATATTTACTTACGGTAATAATATAGGTCTCCATTAAAGTACTCCGCGTTTAAAATGTCCTCTTGTAGTATTTGGTAAATCCTCAACCAATTCTCCCGCAACGAAGGCTCTCTCAGCCAAATCTAAAACTTGAGAACTTAGCTTTGCACTCTCGTTTGTAAGTGAAATGCGAATTGATTTCGGATTTAGTTTTTTAATATCATCTTTATATTTAAATAGTGATGTGGCATTACAGTTATACATTACATTGTAACAATGTGTACAATTGCACCTAACCACAAACTCATTATTAATCTTATCACTTAGCGCATATCTATCATTGTTCTTCTCACATCTGTTCAAAGTCTTAAAAGCACAATTCGCACTAATCATCATCGGAATAAATCCATATGCTATAAACTCTTCACTATCCACACCTCGGTCAATCAACTCTGCCTCATTTAATTCAACCGGAACTGTTGATGTGATATTAAAGTCTTTATAGTAATTCTTTGTTTCATCATTCCATACATACACATTATAATCAAAAACAAAGTCTATATCTACTAAATCTTTTAA
>CAMZGB010000045.1 GCA_947306285.1 uncultured Lachnospira sp. | reverse complement strand
ATAATTTAAAATCTCCGTTGTTTAATGTCGATAATCGTGTTAAAATGTTAAATGAGGTTGTGGCAGACATACCTAATGTAAAGGTTATGGCCTTTGATGGACTACTTGTTGATTTTGCTCGTCAAGTAGATGCAAAAGTAATAATTAGAGGCTTAAGAGCTGTTACAGATTTTGAATATGAATTACAAATGTCTCAGACCAATATGGTTTTGGATGGTGATATTGAAACATTATTCTTATCAACCAAGTTAGAGTATGCATATTTAAACTCTAGCACCGTAAAAGAAGTGGCTTACCACGGAGGAGATATTAGTAGATTTGTACCTAGTATTGTTGCAAAACAAGTAATTAATAAAATTGAGGAATTAAAGGAGAACGAAAATGAGTAAGATTGAACAAATTATTACAGAGATTGAGGAATATATTGATAATTGTAAATTCCAGCCATTATCAACATCTAAAATTATTGTAAACAAGGATGATATTGATGAACTTTTGGCTGAATTAAGACTTCGTACACCAGAAGAAATAAAGAAGTATCAAAAGATTATCGCTAATAAAGATGCGATCATCAATGATGCTAAAGAGAGATCAGAAGCTATGATTTCTGAAGCAACAGCTCATATTAACCAGTTGGTTAGCGAGCATGAAATTATGCAGAAAGCGTATGCTGAAGCAAACTCTGTAATCGATCAGGCTCAGCAGGAAGCTCAAGGTATTCTAGATTCAGCTAAGAACGAAGCTAATGACCTTAAGACAAGAGCAATGCAGTATACAGATGATATTCTTTCAAATGTACAGAGTATTCTTTCTACAGGACTTCAAAACTTTGGGGCAGCTCAAGAGAGATTAATGACAGATATGGATGATTCATTAAACGTTGTAGTTCAAAGTAGAAAAGAATTGGCTGGTCAAGATCAAGCTCCTTCATATGAAGAAACTACTGAAGAAGCTACAGTTGATTTAGAAGACTAATATTTATTATATAAACGAAAACAAAGTGAATCTCTATATTAGGGATTCACTTTTTTAAGGATAAGATTATGGAAATCGCATCGATTTGCAGCGGAAGTAGTGGAAATTGCATATTAGTTAAAAGTGAAGATACAAACATTTTAGTAGATGTTGGTGTTCCAAAGAAACGTATTGAGGAAGGACTGGATTATTTTAATACATCACCCAATGAAATAGATGCTATTTTAATAACTCACGAACATTCCGATCACGTCAAAGGACTTGGAGTTTACTTACGAGCACATCCAGTTTCAGTATATGCTACTAAAGCAACAATAGAAGACGTTTTGAGTTCATCAACTATTGGCGAAGTGGATGAAGAGTTGTTTGAAGAGATAGGATCAGAGGAAGAGTTCTTTGTCGGTGGCTTAAAAATTAATTCAATACCAACTAGTCACGATGCATCAGATTCGGTTTGCTATAGATTTGATGATGGCGAGAAATCCTGTGCTATAGTTACTGACTTAGGTTACTATCACGATGAATTAATTGATTCATTACAAGATTTAGACGCAATTTTGGTTGAGGCAAATCATGATTTGAAAATGTTAGAAGTTGGACCATATCCATATCAATTGAAAATGAGGGTTTGGAGCAACGAAGGACATTTATCAAATGAGGCTTGTGGACAGTTGCTAAGTAAGATCATTTCTGATAGAATGCAATACATTATTCTTGGACACTTAAGCAAAGAAAATAATTATCCAGAACTTGCATTTGAAACTGTTAGAAATGAATTGATGTTTAATGACATTGACTTAAATGATATGGGAATTGAAATTAGAGTTGCAAAGAGGGATTGCCCATCTTGCAATATAAAAATATAAACTGGAGGATATTATGAACAAGATAATTATTACAGTTGTAGGAAAAGATACTGTTGGAATCATCGCCAAAGTATGTACATACCTATCAGAGCACAAAGTAAATATTCTTGATATTTCACAGACTATTGTGCAGGATTATTTCAATATGATGATGGTTGTAGATGCTAGCGGAAGCGATGTTGATTTTGATGCGCTTTCAGAAGCGCTTGATGGCATTGGGCAAGAGATTGGCGTAAACATTAGAGCACAGAGAGAAGAAATTTTTGACAGTATGCATAGAGTATAACTGGAGGATGATATGATTAGTCGTTTTGAAGTACAAGAGACAAACAAGATGATTGATAATTACAATCTTGATGTACGAACTATTACGCTCGGTATTAGTTTGCTAGATTGTATTACTGATGATCTTGATAAACTAAATGATAATATTTATAACAAGATTAAAGGTCTTGCATCAAACCTTGTCGAGACTGGCGAGGCTATTTCTAAAGAGTACGGAATTCCAATCGTTAACAAAAGAATTTCTGTTACTCCAATTGCACTAGTTGGTGGACAGGCTTGTAAGACATCTGATGATTATGTAACTATTGCAAAGACATTAGATAAGGTTGCTAAGGAAGTTGGCGTGAATTTCCTTGGTGGTTATTCGGCGCTTGTTAATAAGGGTATGACAAATGCTGAAGAGCTTTTGATAAAATCAATACCTAAAGCTTTGGCGGAAACTGAGAGAGTTTGTAGTTCTGTAAACGTTGGTTCTACAAAAACTGGTCTTAACATGGATGCCGTGAGACTTATGGGTGAGATTGTAAAAGAGACTGCAGAAAATACAAAAGATGAAGACTCGCTTGGCTGTGCTAAGTTGGTTGTATTTTGCAATGCCCCAGATGACAATCCGTTTATGGCAGGAGCATTCCATGGTGTCACAGAAGCAGACGCGGTTATCAACGTTGGTGTTTCTGGCCCAGGCGTTGTTCGTCACGCAATTAAGAAAGTCCGCGGTGAAAGTTTTGACGTTCTCTGCGATACTATAAAGAAAACAGCATTTAAAGTAACTAGAGTTGGATATATGGTGGCGAATGAAGCAGCGAAAAGATTGGGTGTACCATTTGGTATTATTGATTTGTCTTTGGCTCCAACGCCAGCGGTCGGTGACTCGGTTGCAAACATATTAGAAGAAATTGGACTAGAGCGAGCAGGTGCTCCAGGTACTACAGCAGCTTTAGCACTTTTAAATGATCAAGTTAAAAAAGGTGGTGTAATGGCATCATCATATGTTGGTGGATTGAGTGGTGCGTTTATTCCTGTCAGTGAAGATCAAGGAATGATTGAAGCTGTAGAGGAAGGTGCGCTTACACTTGAGAAATTAGAGGCTATGACTTGTGTTTGTTCTGTAGGTTTAGATATGATTGCTATTCCTGGAGATACAAGTGCTAGTACTATTTCAGGAGTTATTGCTGATGAAGCAGCAATTGGTATGATTAACCAAAAGACAACTGCTGTAAGAATTATTCCTGTTATTGGTAAGAATGTGGGAGAAGAAGTTGAGTTTGGTGGATTGCTAGGTCGTGCACCTATAATGCCGGTAAACAAATTTTCATGCGAAGATTTTATTTCTCGTGAAGGAAGAATACCAGCACCAATTCATAGTTTCAAAAACTAATAATATATAAAGACAATAAAAAACACTGCCCAGAGAAAATTTCTGTTATTTCGAGGGCAGTGTTTTTTGTTATTTAACAACTATTTGTCTTTCGAACTCATTTGGAATGATTTCTTTGTATTTCATCATATAAATAAGTCTGTAAAGATCGTCTGCATATAGTTGAATGTCTAACAATTTCTTATCTATGCCAGTTGCGTTTTCGTAATGCTTTGAATACTTGTTTATTAATGGAATTTTAGAATTATCATTAATAATCTTTATTAGGTTTGAACTCCTATTAATACCAAGTAATCTAGCAGAAGTGAAGTAGTTGTTATTAATAGCTTCTTGAACATCACTTTCTTTAATCTCTAACATTATATGTAGTAATGCTCTTGAAATGCCAGTCTTTGTATGGTTTTTTGAATCTATTTGCATTGTGAAATGTTCTATATCTGTGTAATTATTTGACTGATTTTGAATTCTATTAGCCAATTCTTCATTAACACCTAAGCATTCATCAAATTTTTTATTTCCAATCAAAGCATTTCCTAGAATCATATCAAAGTCTTCCATAAAGATTGGTTTTGTTTGTTCGTAATACTTGAATGCTGTCTGTGGAACCAAATAATTTATATCCTTACCAGTTTTTATTTGATTTCGAATAGCAGTAGCTGAAGAATATTCATCAAAAATATCTAACGAAGAATAGTCTGCGCCAACTCGTTTTATTGCTAAAGGTTTAATATTTGAGTTAAAGTATTTAATAGCCTTAATATATTCTATTGCTAAAATATTATTTGGCGATTTCATTATGATTTCAATTTCGTTTCGATTTATGCCGTTTGTGTTAAATAAGTATTCTTGTAAAGCTATTGATCTAGCTTTTGGAAATGACTCGCCATCAGATAAAAACTGTTTTAAAACGGTTTGATAGTCATCTGGTTCGTTGTTTAACACGTTTGCGATTGTTGAAAGCATCTTTATGTGGTCAGCCTCGCATCCAAAGCAGAGGTAATCAACACATCCTAAATCTGTTAAAAATTTGACACCTGCTCTGGCAAAGTCTTCTGCAGAAGCGGTAGAATAATAAACAGGTAACTCAAAAATAGCATCAACACCATTTGCCAATGCAGCCTTTGCTCTATATGTCTTATCGTAAACACTAGGTTCTCCGCGTTGCACAAAATTCCCGCTACAAACAACAACCACATTGTCTGCACCTGTGATGCTTTTTGCTTTTTCAATTATATACTTATGTCCCTTGTGAAAAGGGTTGAATTCCGCAATTATTCCAACTGTAACCATAACTTACCTCAGCTGTATTCTAGCATTTATAATAATACATTTCAATTGTATTTTATTGTTTAATATTTTTAGATAGTATATAATGAATACGATGTATTTTTTAAGGAGATTAATATGAAATTCATTGACTCATTAAAAGAAAAGGCGAGAGGGGATAGAAAAACAATAGTCCTTCCTGAAGGTATGGATAGACGTACTTATGAGGCTGCATCTAAAGCTATGAAGGATGATTTTGTTGATCTTATCATTCTTGCATCTGAAGAACAAAAATATGAGATTGCACAAGATTTAGATTTGAATGGAGTAACATTCATAGATCCTAAGGAAGATTCAAATCTTAAAGAATATACAGAGCAGTTGTTTGAGATAAGAAAGGCGAAAGGTATGACAAAACGTCAGGCCAAAGCTTTGCTTACAAGTGATTTTATGTATTTTGCATGTATGATGGTACTAAACGGTCATGCAGATGGAGTGGTTTCAGGTGCGTGTCATTCTTCGGCAAACACATTAAGACCATCTCTTCAAATAATTAAGACTAAACCTGGTAGTAAACTTGTCTCAGCGTTTTTTGTAATCTGTGTCGAAGACAAAGACACTAACAAAGATGAAGTCTTTGTATTAGGCGACTGTGGTTTGAACCAGAATCCTAATGCTATTCAACTTGCTGACATTGCGGCAAGCAGCGCACAGTCATATGAATATTTGGTTGGTGAGACAGCAAGAGTAGCTATGCTTTCGCATTCAACTTATGGAAGTGCAGCTCACCCTGATGTAACTAAAGTTATCGAGGCTACAGAGATTGCGCAAAAAGAGTATCCACAGTATTTGATCGATGGAGAACTTCAAACGGATGCCGCATTGGTTCCGGAAATTGCTGAATTCAAGGCGCCAAATAGTAAAGTTGCAGGAAATGCGAATGTTCTTATTTTCCCTGACTTAGA
The DNA here is from genome assembly GCA_947306285.1 of uncultured Lachnospira sp. Classification (GTDB taxonomy): domain Bacteria; phylum Bacillota; class Clostridia; order Lachnospirales; family Lachnospiraceae; genus Eubacterium_G. The sequence goes on along the minus strand of CAMZGB010000045.1, from coordinate 1,862 downwards.
TGCGGGAAATATTGGATATAAATTATTGCAAAGACTTGGTAGTGCAGAGGCTTATGGTCCTTTGTGCCAGGGAATTGCAAAACCTATTAATGATTTATCGAGAGGATGTAGCGTGGACGATATTGTTGGTGTAATAGCCATTACAGCTGTTCAGGCTCAAGATTAGTATGCAAGTTTTAGTTATTAATTGTGGTAGTTCATCTTTGAAATTCCAATTGATTGATTCCGATTCAGAGAATGTCCTTGCCAAAGGACTCTGTGAAAGAATTGGTATTGATGGAAGCTCTATCACATACAAGACAGATGAAAAAGTAACAAGAGAAATTGATATGCCTACTCATAATGAAGCGATCAAAGCAGTTATTGATATGCTTACAGATGATGAAGTGGGCGTTGTTTCTGATATGAGTCAGATTAAGGCTGTCGGACACAGAGTTGTTCATGGTGGGGAGTTTTTCTCGAAACCAATTCTTTTAGATGAGGATGCTTTAGATAAGATTGAGAAGTGTAATGATTTGGCGCCTCTTCACAACCCAGCTAATATAATAGGTATTAGAGCATGTATGGAGATAATGCCAGGTATTCCAAATGTTGGTGTTTTTGATACAGCTTTCCATCAGACTATGGAGGAGGCAAGTTTTCTTTATGCAATTCCAAGAAAGTTCTATGATAAATATAAGATAAGAAGATATGGATTCCATGGAACTTCTCATAGTTTTGTTTCGAAGAGAATTGCTGAGATTATTGGTAAGCCGTATGATGAATTAAAGACGATCGTTTGTCACTTAGGAAACGGTGCAAGTATATGTGCTGTTGAAAATGGGAAGTCAGTTGATACTAGTATGGGACTAACACCTTTATCGGGCGTGGTTATGGGTACTAGATCAGGCGATATTGATCCAGGAATCTTAGAAGTAATTGCGAACTTTGAAGATGTCGACGTAAAAGAAGTTACCAGAATCTTGAATAAGGAATCCGGTGTTTATGGATTATCAAAAAACTCAAGTGATTTCAGAGATATAAATAAAGCAATAAATGAAGGTGATGAGAAAGCAATTCAGACTATGGATGTATATGTGCGTGCGATAGTTAGATTTATCGGTGCATATGTTGCTGTTATGAACGGCGTGGACGCCATTGTATTCACAGCCGGCGTGGGCGAAAACAATCCAAATATTAGAAAAATGGTTTGCGATTATCTCTCATACTTAGGAATTACTATAGATGATCAAGCAAACAAAATCTGCGGAGAAGAAGTAAAACTATCGACAGATAGTTCGAAAGTAGACGTTTATGTAGTTCCAACAAATGAAGAACTTGCAATATGCCAAGAGACTGTAAAACTGGTCGAAAACTAAAGATAAAAAGTGTTTGACAAATATATAACAGGTATGTATAATTGTTAAAGTGTCTTTAAGGAAAGACCGTAAATTACGAACTTTAAGGAGGTGTATACAATGTCTATATGTCCTAAAAATAAATCTTCTAAAAGAAGAAGAGATAGTAGAAGAGCTAACTGGAAAATGAAAGCTCCTAACCTTGTAAAATGTAGTAAATGTGGTGCATTAATGATGCCTCATAGAGTTTGCAAGGCTTGTGGAAGCTACAATAAAAAAGAGATTATTTCAGTTGAAGATTAATTATAAAAAAAGAAATTCTAATATGTTAGAGTTTCTTTTTTTGTGCAAAAATATATGTGATGTTTATAGAGAGTAAAAAATAGACGAAATAGGCATTTTTACTGAGGTTTTTAACCATTATACGAGGTTATTTTTTATTGAATTTTATGCTGTTTTCTAGTATAGTAGTAATGATGTGAAAAGGAGAAAAATATGTCTAAAACAGTAGTTGCATTAGACTGT
>CAMZGB010000044.1 GCA_947306285.1 uncultured Lachnospira sp. | reverse complement strand
CCTTCAATTAAAAACGATCAGACAAACATTAATGCAAAGGGAACAGCAGTTTTAAGTGAAGCTAGTTCGCGTTATGGCCCTGTTTACGATGGGTGGTCTACTTTGTCCTATGGACATTGTTATGTTTTTGATGGAATTACAACATCAAATGCATATGACGGAATCATCTCCCTTTATGTAGGTGGCACTAATGTCATATTCTGTGGTGCTTCAGTTGGTGGTAGTGGCGGTATCGTCCATTATCGTTATAACGGTCAAGACTGCACGCTTTCATGTCAATTAACTAGCAGCAAACTTTATGTCGAAGATTCAAGGGGGAACCAACCAAAATATGCAAGAGTTATTAGATAAGTTATTTTCACCAAACAAAGTTCTTCTCTGCTATAGATGTGGTTCATCCATATTTGGCTTAAGCGAAGACGAGAGCGATAAAGACTTTACAGTCGTTATTGACGGCTATGATAGCTGCAACGTAGTTAAAACAGATGATTGTGACTTCTTTACCTTTGGTAGAAGCTATTTTGAAAGGCTTAAAAATTTCGATAATGGATGTCTTACGTATTTCCTTTGCTGGCTTGATAACACTTTGCTCGCAAAAGAGAATCTCGTCTATGTTGATGAATCGATTAAAGACAATATAGATGAATTCCTTTATATCGACTTTAAAAGGCACTTCAAAGATTGGCTCTATCGCTTGATTGCATACTTTGGAATCAGACTTGAAAACTATAAAGAAGAGAAGAGCCTTTACCATTTATACCGAGTCGAATCACTTATTAGGCACTATAAGGAAACTGGCAAATTTGAATACTATTTCTCTAAAGAGAATTTCGAACTTGCTAAAGACTTAAAAACGAACCTCAACATTGAAAAGCATCTCCCAAGATTACAGGAGATTTTTTCTTACTTAGTTTCGCTCTATAAGGAGGAACAACCATGAGCCAATTAGTTGAAGTTATTATCATCATTGCTTCAGTGATTACTGCGTTAGGAACGATCATTGCTTGTTTTACCACAATCCATAAATGGATACTCAGACAGAATAAACAAGATGATGACATCAAATCCATCAAGGAAGAGCAAAAAGTTCTTACAACAGGCGTTTTGGCATGTTTAAAAGGACTCAAAGAACAAGGATGTGATGGTCCAGTAACGGAAGCCATATCCTCAATTGAAAATCATTTAAATAAGGAGGCTCATAAATGAACCAAATTTTACTCAATGTTTTAGCGGCTGTTACGACATGTATTATTTTGCCGCTAATAAGCTTCTTGGGAATTAAGCTGTCCCAGTGGTTATCCACTAAAATTAAAGATGAAAAAGCTCAAGCGTTATTTACTAAAGCGATTGGCATTGTGACTAATGCGGTGCAGGTGACATTCCAAACCTATGTTGAATCATTAAAGAATAGTGGTTCCTTTGGTAAGGAGGAACAGGCCATTGCCTTTGATAAAGCTAAAGCAATCATCTCTTCTGAGTTGACGGAAGAACTTAAAGTATTTATCACTCAGAATTATGGCGATTTGCAAAAGTGGATTACTAACCAAGTTGAAGCAACTATCTACAAATTAAAGAATTAAATTATCCCTGTGAACGGAGAAATCCTAGTAGCAGGGTTTTTTTTGTTGTAAAATAAATTTGTTAATCCTTTGTTAACATGTCGGGTCACACAGGATGTGGCACTTATTAATGGAGGAGTTACATGAAAACTAAACAAGAGCTGCTTAATAAATATAAAAGCAACGAAGAAATTTATAATTTAATCAATGCCCATTATGGTACAAAGGAGTCATTTCAGATACCTGATTTAGGCATTATTTTCTTTGATAAGGAACTTTCTAAAGGCATTGTAGGCGGGGAAAAGCTCACTTATGAAGATTTCCTTGATTTGCAGTTTCAAACCAAAACTGACTTTAGAGGTTCATTTTTTATGTGTTGGGTATATTGCCCAATGGGATTTAAAGGTGAAGTAGAAACTTTTGCTAAAGACAAGATATGTTTTAAACGAATTTACGATGAATATATGCTTCCTGACACAACCATTGAAATGGGTAAGGAAGATCATGTTTGGATGAGCTCCGAAGGATTCGGAAAATTGAATAAAGGCGATTGCGTTTCTTTCTCTGCGGAAGTTTACCGCTACATTAAAAAGAGCGATGGAAAAAGACTTGATTATGGTTTAAGAAATCCAGAAGACGTAGAGATAATAAGCAAATATGATTTGCCATCTGATGATGATTTAATAATGCAAACAATCGATGGTATACTTTGCGAAACCTGTGAAATGGCTGACTTCTGTGCTACTAAATCTAATTGTATGAGGGATCCTAAAGAACGAAAGCTTCTTAAGAAGCAAATGTTTGAAATGGTTAAAGGTACCCCTAAAAAGGAGAAATAATTATGGGACCAAAGTGGTGCATGAATTATGACTCTGGTGATTACGAATGGATAGACGAAAGTGGTTATAGTTGGGACCAAGGCGAATACGTCTATAACTACGACCGCAGTGCTTTCGATGACAACGATGAAGACGATGACGATTGGTAAAAGAAAATATTAGGAACCTCCTTTCTATACACCCTCACTAAATCCTTAGCTGCATTTCTCCTTGCATTATGGCTAAGGATTTTTTCTTCATTATTTCTTTGAAATAAGTTTATATGAATATATGTATGATTTTTATGGCGGAATTAAATTGTTAAAAAACCCTAAGAGCGAAGAAGTAATAGGTGTCGAATGGAGATTCGATGATGGAACCAAATCTGTCTTTTATCCGAGTGATATTAAAGAAGAATGGTTTGTTGTATTAGTCGAAAATGTTAGAGAGATGTGGGCCAAGGATAAAAAGGAACGTTATCATCAAGCCTTTAATGTAGATAGTTCGTTATTTGAAGGTGCGATAGTTTGGGACCAAAATACTCCTCCTCACATCATTAACCTTCAAGATGAACAAGATAATGCTGATGCTTTTATAAATAATTTGACTGAAAAAGAAAAGCAACGACTTCAGATGAAATACGATGAGCCATCTTTAAAATTGAGTGAAATCGCAAGAAGAGAAAATGTTTCCAAAACAAGTATTTTTAAACAATTTAAGAAAATAAGAGAAAAGTTTATAAAATCAGAAATTTATCGAAATATGAAAAATATTTAATATCAAATAACTCAAAGAGTTAAAAAATATTAATAAAATTTGTTTGGAAAAAAATCGAAAAAGTCGCCTACGGAGATACTAAGTATCTCCTTATATATAGTAGGAGGACTTATTATGAAAAAGTTAAAAAACAAAGATTTAAATCGTCTTGAATCCGATCTCAAAGAATCGTGGCGAATTGAAGAGAAAATGCTCAAAACAACCGAGCAATTAACACCTGATGAAATTGAGTTTTTAAGAACTAGAGCAGAAGGCGGCGTACCTCTTGGCGAATTCAGTTACGGTTTATACTACCTTTTGTATGAGCAAGATGAGAAAACCGCGGAAGAATGGTGGAATAAATTTTTCTATCATTCGAATGGCTTTGGGCTTTGGAAGGCTAGTGGTATTTTTGCCTACTTAGGTGATCAATACTATGATTGGTCGATGAAGTGTCTTAGAAGAAGTGCATGGAGACAATTTAAACTCTCTAAGATGATGCTAAAGGATATGAAAGCTAATCCGTTTAAATTTCCAGAAGCTTAACTGTATTAAATGTCTTCTTCTCCCCATTCATTTGGGGATTTTTTTATTTTGGACGCCGTCTTTTTTCTTCTCACTTGTCCCTAGAGCATTAGGTGACCAAAGTTGAAAAGTTTCCTTTATCGGTGCGACTGCTCATCTCGTTGGTCCCATATGGATTAGCGAAAGGAGTGGAGCTCTATGACGGAAAATGAAATGAAAAAAATCTACGAACTCAAAGAAGAAGGAAAAGGCTACTACGCCATAGCGACAGCTTTATCTTTGTCTCCTTCAAGTGTTAAATCGTTTTTACTAAGACATCCAAAATCAGAATTAGAAATAGTACATCATTGTAAGAATTGTGGTGCTGCTATCAGTCAATTTTCTGATGGGAGAATTAAGCGTTTTTGCTCATTGAAGTGCCATCGCGACTACTGGAATAAACATCGCAAAATCGCTGGTAGGAAATCTACCTACCAATGCGAGTGTGAGGAATGTCACAAGGTATTCATCTCTTATGGCGGAAAAAGAAAATTCTGCTCCAGGACTTGCTTTCAACAGAATGAATCAAGAAAGTGGGGGAATAAAAATGGATAGAGTTAACTTAGAAAAATACCAAGCATCAATGATGATGGTGCTAAGCCTATTTAAACAAGGAATTATAGATGAAAAGGACTATAAGAAATCCGAGTCTTTTTTGGCTAAAAAATATTGTATTAATAAAGACAATTTATACCGTCTTAATAACTTGATATGTACCCCTGAAAGAGTGATTAATATATGTGAAGAAAGTAAAGGAATTTGCTATGCAAATTAGGACTATTAATCCCTATAAGAAATTACCTAGATTATTAAATGTCTGCGCATACGCTAGAGTGTCGACTCCTAAAGAAGCGATGCTCAATTCTTTAAACAATCAAGTGGATCACTATAAATCCTTTATCCTTAAAAACAATAAATGGAACTATGTGGGTGTTTATGCTGATTACGCTGTTACTGGCACAAAAAGCAGTAGAGAAGAATTTCAGAAGATGCTTGATGAATGCCGTAAAGGGAACATTGATTTAATAATCACTAAGTCCATCTCTAGATTTGCCAGAAACACCTTAGACCTACTTAATGTTACTAGAGAACTAAAGTCCCTTAATGTCGATATTTATTTTGAAGCTCAAAACCTCAACCTTTTATCGAGCCAAGGTGAGTTTGTTTTGACTTTACTTGCTGACTTCGCTCAAGAAGAGAGCAGAAGTGCATCAGATAACTTAAAGTGGAGAATCAGAAAAGGCTTTGAAAATGGCTACGCCTGGAACCAAAGCATCACTGGTTACAAGTTTATTAATGGAAGCTTTGAAATCATCCCTGATGAGGCAGAAATTGTTAAAAAGATATATTCCCTTTATTTGGATGGGCTTGGCTTACCGGCTATTGCAAAAGAGCTGGATAAAAGTGGTGCTATTTCTAAAAGAAATACTGAACACTGGAACATCAATTCCATTAGAAGAATCCTTACTTGCTATACCTATACTGGGAATCTTCTTTTACAAACCACTTATAAAAACAATAACGTCGAAAAGAAAAGAATGGTTAATAAGGGAGAACTCAATAAATACCACGTGGAAGATACCCATGAGTCGATTATTCCTTTAGAAACTTGGAACAAAGTTCAGGAAGAAATAAAAAGAAGAGACTCCCTTATTAAACATACTTCAAAAAAGGAACCCTCGTTATTCGCTGGGATGTTAACTTGTTCACACTGTGGCAAGCACTATACCAGAAAAGTGAATAAATATGGTTCCTATTACATCTGTCCAACCTTCTCACAGAAAGGAAAGGAATACTGCGCTAGTAAGCAAGTTAGGGAAGAACCACTTATTGAATCAACTAAAGAGGTTCTTAGTCTTACTCAGTTAACTAGGGAAGTTATCAAAGATAAGCTCATCGAAATAGTGATTCACGATGATAACGTTCTGGTATTCAAATTAAGGGATGGTTCAGAAGTAAATAAAACATGGGCTTATCGCTCAAGAAGTGAATCATGGACAGAAGAAATGAAAGCCAAAGCACGCATTGATGGTGCTAAAGCTAGTAAGAAAGGAGAAAAGACATGCCAAGAGTAACAGTTATTCCATCAACAATCGATGCCTTAACGAAAGCACCTCTATCTATTAAGAAAAAAAGAAGGGTATGCGCGTATGCAAGGGTATCGACTGATAAGGAAGACCAAGAGAACTCCTTCGAGGCTCAACAAAGAGTCTATACAAAGATGATAAACAACAACCCTGATTGGGAGTTTATTAGCATCTATGCTGATGAAGGTATTAGTGGTACAAGCATTAAGAAAAGAGACCAATTTAAGCAGATGATAGAAGATGCCAAAGCCGGTAAATTTGACTTGTTGATTAATAAATCAATATCGCGTTTCGGAAGAAATACGGTGGACACACTTAATACTGTAAGATTGCTCCAATCATTAGGCATTGAAGTCTATTTTGAAAAAGAGAATATATCAACATTTGATAGCAAGGGCGAATTCATTCTTACCATTATGGCATCTTTGGCCCAAGAAGAATCAAGATCGATTTCTGATAACGTCAAGATGGGCAAAAGATGGGGCTATCAAAACGGTAAATTCTCTATCCCCTATGGTTCTTTTTTAGGATATAAAAAGGGAGAAGATGGCAAAATAGCAATCGATGAAAATGAAGCTGCAACAGTTAGAGAAATCTATAGGATGTTCCTAGTAGAAGGTATGACTCCAGGTGGCATTGCTAAAGAGCTTAAAAGAAGGGGAATTAAAACTGCTAGGCAGAAAGATTCCTGGAGCAAAGTTGGATTAATGTCAATACTAACCAATGAAAAATATAAAGGTGATGCCCTTCTTCAAAAAGGTTATGTTGAAAATTTCCTAGAACATAAAACAATAAAGAATAACGGAATTCTACCGCAATACTACGTAGAAAACTCTCATCCCTACATCATTGAAAAAGAGATGTGGGAATTAGTTCAACTGGAGATTGAAAGAAGAAATAAGATAGGTGCTGCTTATTCCGCCAGTGATATATTTGCCGCTAAACTAATATGTGAAGACTGTGGTGGATTCTATGGCAGAAAAGTATGGCATTCTGGTAGCAAGTATCAATCTTTCATTTATCAATGCAACAGGAAATTTGATAAGAGCACCAAAAAGTATAAGTGCCAAACTCCACATTTATACGAAAACGATATCAAAGATAAATTTGTTAAGGCCTATAACATAGTTATGGGTGATAAAGAGTTCATCATAGAAGACCTAAAAGACTTGATTGAACTATTAACCGATACGAGCGAAATTGATGATAACTTAATCAAATGGAAAGTTGAATTAGATACTGTTCATGAATTAGCAGTAAAGTTAATAGATGGCAAAGCCAAGAGCAAAGAGAACGATGCCAATTTCGATAAAACCTATAGCGAATATCAGGCAAGACATGAAACTGCCAGAACTAAAATAGAAAGTCTTCAAAAAGAAAAGCAACTAAGAATCGCGAAGAAAACTAAAATGGAAACCTACCTAAAATACGTCATTGACCACCCAGACCATTTGCTTGAGTGGAATGAATCAACGTGGCGATTGATGGTGGAGTCAGCTATGGTCCACAAGGATAAAACGATAACATTTAAATTCTATAACGGTAGAGAAGTTAGGGTTTGAGGCCTTAACTTTTTTCTTTATGAACCGCCTCAAGACTTATAGGTACCTCATCTCATCCTATGGGAACCCCATATCATTTTCTAAGGCAAGCAATTCACGTTTACGGATATAGAAGAAGAGTTACTACATAGTAGTAAAAGACAACTGGAGTGCAATCCAGTTTTTCTTACGTAAATTCTCAAATTAAAATCCGGTTCCCACAAAAGAAACCGGAAATAAGTTTGATAAAATCCTGTTTTTGGCTAAAACCGGAAT
>CAMZGB010000043.1 GCA_947306285.1 uncultured Lachnospira sp. | reverse complement strand
CTGATGGAAGTCCACCTGATCTTTCTGGTGAGAAAGGACCATCACCATCCAGAGCATTAGCTACGTCAATGATTTGTCCATTCTTGTGAGCACCAACTGAAACACCGCCGCCCATATGAACAACAATTAAGTTAAGTTCATCATAAGCTTTACCAGTTTCTTTTGCATATCTCTTCGCAACAGCCTTCTGGTTAAGCGCATGGAAGATTGAAACCCTATCCATCAATGGATGACCTGAAAGTCTAGCAACATCCTGTAACTCATCAACTACAACAGGGTCAACGATATAAGATGGAACATCAATTTCTTGTGCAATATCATAAGCAAGTAGACCACCTAAGTTTGAAGCGTGTTGTCCTTGCTTTCCAATCTTTAAATCTTCTAATAACTCAGGAGTAGTAGCATAAGTACCACCTGGAATTGGTTTAAGTAGACCACCACGTCCAACAACAACGTCGATACTGTTTAGGTCTACATCTTTTTCTTTTAATACATCTAAAATAACGTTCTTTCTGAAATCTTTCTGGTCATAGATTGTATCGTACTGTGCAATCTCTTCTGTAGTGTGACGAAGTGTCTCTTCCATAAGTTGAGTTTCATCTTCGTATACACCAATCTTAGTAGAAGTAGAACCAGGGTTAATAATTAAAATCTTGTAACTCATAATTTCCTCCTAAAAAAATAGCGCTGCAAAGACAGCGCTAATTAAATCTTTATTTATTCATTGCTTCAGCTACAACAGCGCCAAGTGCGATTGAGTTAACCTTTGCCTCAAACTCATCTGAACGTGATGTAAGAATAACAGGAGCTTTAGTACCTGTTAAGATATTTCCGTTCTTACATGGTGCAGTGTGAACTAAACTCTTATATGTGATGTTACCTGCTTGAATGTCAGGGAATAGTAGGATGTCAGCATCACCCACAATCTTTCTATCTGTTGTTCCTTTGTGGAACGCAGCCTGTGGCTCGATAGCAAGATCAAGTGAAAGTGGACCATCTACGATACAATCCTTAATGTCGCCTGCTTCATTCATCTTTGTAAGTTCCTCAGCTTCAACTGTACAAGGCATTTTTGGATTAACTACCTCAACAGCTGCAAGAGGAGCAACCTTAGGGTTATCAACTCCACAAGCCTGAGCAATCTCTACTGTGTTTCTGATAATGTTAGCTTTTGTCTCAAGGTCTGGATATGGGATGAAAGCAACGTCTGATAAGAATAGTAGACGATCAATTCCCTCAATATCAAATACACAAACGTGTGACAAAGTCTTGTCAGTTCTAAGACCAACTTCTTTGTCGAGAACGCTCTTTAGGAATGACTTAGTGTCAATCAAACCTTTCATATACATATCAGCTTTTCCATCGTGTACTAGCTTAACAGCAGTAAGAGCAGCTTCGTATGTATCCTTAACATCGATAATTTCGAAGTCCTCAATGTGCATTTTTAGAACGCTAGCAATAGTTTTGATTTTCTGCTCATCACCAACCAAAATTGCGTCAGCAATGTTACGCTCTTTAGCTGCTTTAACAGCTTCTAGTACAGCATCGTCCTGTGCGCATGCAACAGCAACTTTCTTTACTGGACAAGCTGCAACTTTTGCAAGTAAATCATCATATGTTTTTGCCATTTTTATCTCCATTCCGCCACGAATCATCCGCGGCAAATAAAATTACTCATTTAATAGGAAATAACCTATTAAAACATCCCATATATACTATCAAAATAGGTATGCAAAATCAAGGTAAAATGGGTTATAATACAAAGAGATGTTTAGATTATTAAAATATCTAAAACAGCATAAAGTAGATTCAATTTTAGCTCCAATCTTAAAGATGATTGAGGCTGTGTTTGATTTGCTTGTTCCGATTGTTGTCGCACTTTTGATTGACAATGGAATAAGAAAACATGACACAGCATACATCTGGAAGATGGGGGCTTTATTATTTGTGCTTGCAATTGTAGGACTAACAATAGCGCTTATTGCTCAGTATATGGCAGCAAGAGCAGCGGGTGGATTTGGAACAAAACTTCGCCACGACGTATTTAAAAAAGTAACATTACTATCAGACAGAGACCTAGATAGAATCGGTGGCTCATCGCTAATCACTAGGCTTACATCTGATATCAATATGATTCAGGCACAACTTAATATGAGTATTAGACTTTTGATGAGGTCTCCGGTCATTGTAATAGGAGCAGTGATTTGTGCGTTTACCATTAATGCTAAGCTTGCGCTAATATTTGTTATAAGTGTTCCAGTTCTTGCATTGTTGGTTGTTGGAATAATGGTTATTACAATTCCTTTGTACAATAAGGTTCAGACTAAGCTTGATAAGGTTATGACTACAACTAGGGAAAACTTGACTGGTGTCAGAGTAATCCGTGCATTTAACAAACAACAGAGTGAGATTGAAACATACAGAGATCAAAACAATACGCTAAATAGATTCCAAGTGTTTGCAGGTAAAGTTGCAACAATTATGAATCCAGGGACTTACCTAATTATTAACCTTGCGATTATTGCCATCTTAATGGTTGGTGGAAAGCAAGTTGATTCGGGTTTCTTGACTCAAGGTCAGATTGTTGCGCTTGTTAACTATATGCTTCAGATTTTGATTGAATTAGTTAAGTTAGCTGCGCTTATCATTAACCTTACAAAAGCATTCGCAAGTGCTAAGCGCGTGAATGAAGTTTTGGATTACGAAGTAGAAGAAAACAACGGCACAGAGAAGTTAGGTATGAATGAGATGATTGTCTTCGACAAAGTTTCCATGGCATATCCAGGTGCTAGTAAAAATGTTTTAGAAAATATTTCCTTTGCCGCGGGCAAGGGTAAAAAAATTGGGATTATTGGAGCAACTGGCTCTGGTAAATCTACACTTGTAAACTTGCTTCCAAGATTTTATAAAGTGACTGATGGAGCTTTGAAAATTGGGGATAAAAATATAGATGAATACGAACTAAAAGATTTAAGGAGTATGTTTGGAATTACTCCGCAGGATGTTCAACTTTTTAGAGGAACAGTTAGAAGCAATCTTAAGTTTGGGAATGAAGGTGCTACAGAGCAAGAGATGGAAAATGCTCTTAAGCTTGCTTGCGCCTATGACTTTGTAATGGAAAAAGGCGGACTGGATGCAGAAGTTTTGGATAATGGTTCAAACTTCTCAGGTGGCCAGCGTCAAAGATTAACTATTGCCAGAGCGTTGGTAAGAAATCCAAAGGTTTTGATATTGGATGATTCTTCGTCGGCGCTTGATTACGATACAGATGCGCTTCTTAAAACAAATCTTAAGACACTAACGAACACCACGATGTTTATTGTGTCTCAGCGCACAAATTCCATTATGGATTTGGATGAGATTATTGTTTTGGAAGAAGGCAGAATTGTTGGAAAAGGTTCACACAAAGACTTGCTTGAAAGTTGCGAAGTGTACAAAGAAATTCACGAGTCGCAGTATAAGCAAAACATTTATACGGACCAGATCGGAGGTGCATATGAGTAGTAAATATGCCCTAAAACGTCTGGGCCAAAGATTAAAGAAATATAGAGTATTACTGGCAATTTCAATTATTCTTTCGCTAATTTTTGTTGTGGCTACTTTGTATGTGCCAAAGATTATTGGACAAGCAACTGACCATATCATCGGCAAAGGAAAAGTAGAGTTTAAAGAAGTCACAAAGACAGCAATTATCATTTTGGTAGTTGTGATTTTGTCATGCTTAGTTCAGTGGATAATGGGAGTAATCAATAACAAGATTACTTACAATTTGATTCGCGACATTAGACAGGAGACGTTCTGCAAGATTCAGAAACTTCCAATCAGTTATATTGATAGACACTCGAAGGGCGAGTTGATTAGTAAGATTATTACTGACGTTGATCAGTTGGCAGATGGATTGTTGATGGGATTCACAAGTTTCTTCTCTGGAATAATGACAATACTTTTGACGCTCGTGTTTATGGTGCTTATCAATTGGAAAGTGGCATTGGTGGTTATCGTTTTAACTCCACTTTCAATTGTGATTGCAAGGTTCGTTGCAAAGCATACATATGATATGTTTAGAAAACAGTCGAAGGTTCGTGCTGAGCAAACAGCTATCATTGAAGAGACTGTCAAGGGTGCAAAACTTGTTAAGGCATTCTCAAGAGAAGAGAGTCAACTTGAGAAATTTGACGAGACAAATGAGAGAATAGAGAAGTGCTATACAAAGGCTACATTTTATTCGTCGCTCACAAATCCAACCACAAGATTTGTGAACAATTTGATTTATGCTGGAGTGGCAGTTTGCGGCGGTCTAGTTTGTGTGGCTACTGGAGTGGCTGGACCAAATGCTGAGATTACAGTAGGTTCTTTGATGGCAATTCTTACATATGCAACTCAGTACATGAAACCGTTCAATGAAATCTCTGGAGTAATCACTGAACTTCAAAATGCATTGGCTTCAGCTGGTCGTGTATTTGAGTTGATAGATGAAGAAGTAAATATTAAGGACGATGGAAAGATAGTTTTAGAAAATCCTGATGGAGCGGTAAGCGTTGAACATCTTTACTTCTCGTATGAATACAACAGAGGTGACAGCGACAAAGAAGGATTAAGAGAAGAGCCTAAGAAGATTCTTAATGATGTAAATCTAGAAGTACAACCTGGAGAGACTATTGCTATAGTTGGCGAAACTGGTGCTGGAAAAACTACATTTGTAAATCTTCTTATGAGATTCTACGAACTCGACAGTGGAAGTATTAAAATAGATGGAGTGGACATTACAGATATGACAAGAGAGAGTCTTCGCGCTTCGTTCGGAATGGTGCTTCAGGATACTTGGGTTCGCAATGCGACTATTAGAGATAACATCAAGTTTGCAAAACCAGACGCGACCGACGAAGAAATGATTCAAGCTTGTAAAGAGTGTCATGCACACAACTTTATCAGCAAACTTCCGGACGGATATGATACTATTGTGGCAGAAGACGGCGAGAATTTATCTCAAGGTCAAAAACAGCTTCTTTGTATCGCTCGGCTAATGCTAGACTTACCGCCAATGTTAATTTTGGATGAGGCTACATCTAGCATTGATACGAGAACTGAAATGAGAATTCAAAGAGCGTTTGAAAAGATGATGAACGGAAGAACAACATTTATCGTTGCACATAGATTGTCGACTATTCAGAATGCAGATAAAGTTCTTGAAATGAAAGACGGAACATTAAAGATAAAAGAGGGAGTCTAAAATGAAAAGAATAATTGGTTTGGTGATAATTCTTTTAATACTTGTGATGTCTATTACAGGTTGTGGAAGTGATTCAAAACAAACTGTAAAGAAGGAAACTACTAAAAAAGAAACAACCACACAAAAGCCTACTACAAAAGCGCCATTTACTATTCAGATGCACTTTATTGGTGATATGCTCTGTGCAACAGATGAAAGAACTCACTACGAGAATTGCTTTAACGATGTAGCTGATAGTGTGGATCCATCATACTTTTTATCAGAAGTAAGTTTCTTGTTTAAGAATGATGACATTACAATAGGTGATGCAGAAAATGTTTATTCTGATAATAAGAATTTACAGATATCCGAAAAAGGCCAGAGTGCTAATCCGGGCATTGAGGCATATTGGTTTAAAACCAAGACAAAGAATGCAAAGATTTTAAAAGTAGGTGGAATTGATTATGTTTCAATAGATAATAATCACATAAATGACTACGGTCCACAAGGATATAAAGACACAAAGAAAGCTTTAGATAAAGCAGGAGTGGACTGGGGCGAACAGAATAAAATCGTTTACTATGAAAAAGATGGATACACGATTGGCGTGATTGGAATCACTATGTATCAAGAAGGTGCAGTGCCTGCTATAAAGAAGCATATTAAGAAAGCGAGCAAAGAAAGCGACTACCAGATTGTTTATTTCCACGGAGGAACGGAAGCTATTCATGAGCCAGAGGGTTGGAAAGTTAATGCGTGTCACAAGTTAATAGATGCTGGTGCGGATTTGGTAATTGGCGATCATCCACATGTTCTTCAACCACTTGAGAAATATAAAGGCAAGACTATTATTTACTCTATGGGTAACTTTGTCTTCGGCGGAAACAGACATCCAGAAAATAGAACAATGATTTATCAACACACTTTGACAATTGATGATGGAAAACTTTCAAAAGAGAAGGGAAAGATTATTCCTTGCTACGTTTACACTGGATCAACTAACAATTGGAAACCGAAGATTATTACAAACAAAAGAGAGAGAAAGAAAGTTAAAGACTTTATGAAAGGAAAGACTAATTCGCCACTTTAAAATGGGGATAAAAATATGAGACAGATAATTATTGTACTAGTTGTTATTTGTGTTGTTTGCTTTGGTAGTGCTATAGTAGCAAGCGCCGAAGAAAAAACCACACAACCAGAAACAACAGCAAAACAACCTAAGAAAGTGTTAAAGGGATGGCATGGTAAAAGATACTATGTAAATGGTAAGTATGTTGTTGGAAAGAAAAAGATTAAGAAGAAGTATTATGTGTTTGGCAAGAACGGCAAAGTAAGAAAGAAGACTACAAAGATTGGCAATACTACATATTACTTAAATTCCAAGTCTAAACTTGAAGCATACAAAACAAAAAAGACTTATTATTTCCCTAGCGGAAAGAAAATGAAGTCTTATCAAAAGGATGACTATTTGACTTTTTGTAAGGCTAGAAAAATAGTTAAGAAGATTACAAAGAAGAAAATGTCTAAAAAGAAAAAGCTTTCTATTTGTTTCAACTGGGTTAGGAGAAAACCATATTTAACACATAGACGTTTCTATCCAAGTAATGGATGGATGGCTACCTATGCTAACGACCACTTCAAAAGAGGTGGAGGGGATTGTCATGCGGATGGTTCGGCACTAGCATATTTGGCGAGGGCGATAGGATACAAGAAGGTTTATGCTTGTCTAGATAGTTCGGGGTATACCAACCAAGGTCATTGTTGGACGGAAATTAACGGAAGAGTTTTTGATCCATTGTTTATAGAAAGAGGAAAGAGATATAAAAATTATAATGCTACATACCATAATTTTGGTTTGAGTGCGGTAAGAAAATTTAAGGTGGCGAGGTACTATTAATTATGAATAAAAAAGAAGAATTAATTAGAACAATAAAATTTATATTATTTTCAATATCAGCGGGAATTATAGAAATAGTTGCATTTGCTTTGATGTATAACTTGATTAAGATTCCTTGGTGGCCAAGTTATCTGACAGCGCTCATTTTATCAGTGCTTTGGAATTTTACATTTAACAGACGATATACTTTTAAGTCTGCAAATAATGTTCCAATAGCAATGCTTAAAGTGGCGGCGTATTATGCAGTGTTTACACCCCTATCAACTCTTGGCGGAAACTACTTGGAACAAACCGTAGGGTTGAACGGAAATATTGTGACACTTATGGTTATGGGTTGTAACTTAGTGACTGAGTATTTATACGATAGATTTTTTGTATTTAGAAAGACGATAGATACAAATGAAATTGCAAAGAAAAAGACTAGTGAAAACTAGTCTTTTTTTATTTCTCAATAACTTGTAAACCAAGTTCATCAATCAATTGTTTTATCTCATCAAATGCATATCCGAGTTTGTCTGCCTGATGTGCATCAGATCCGACTGTAACTTTTTTACCACCAAGTT
>CAMZGB010000042.1 GCA_947306285.1 uncultured Lachnospira sp. | reverse complement strand
CATTCATTGTGTAAATATGAACTCCATCCACTCCGTTTGCTACCAAGTCCATTATCTGATCTATAGCATATGAAATACCTGCATCTCTCATTGCAAACTTGTCATCGCCAAATCTCTGCAACAATTTTGAAAGTTTTGCTGGGATACTAGCACCACACATAGAAACCATTCTCTCAATCTGACTTTTGTTAGTTACTGGCATAATACCTGCTTCTATAGGTACTGTAATTCCTGCACTTCTAGCTTCATCCATAAATTCATAGAAAGAATTATTGTCGAAGAATAACTGCGAAATCAAATGGCTTGCGCCAGCATCTACTTTCTTTTTCAAGTTAGCTACATCAGTCTTTAAGTCTTCAGCCTCTTGGTGAACTTCAGGATAACATGCACCTGTTATCTCAAACCCCATATCTTTACTCACAATATACTCTGTAAGTTCAGAAGCATATTTAAAATCGTGCTCGATTTCACGTTCTGGGTCAACATCACCACGAAGAGCTAAAATATTATTTACACCGTTTGCTTTTAACTCTTCCAAGATTTTATCAACTGACTCTTTAGTATTATAAAGACAAGATAAATGTGCAATGGTCTCGATTCCATATTCGTTTTTGATAAGAGAACACAAATCGACTGTGCTAACTCCATTCAAACCACTTCCACCTGCGCCATAAGTCACACTAATAAAATCAGGGTTTAACTCCTTGAGTTCTTTTAGAGTTTCGTAGATAGTTTCAACTCCACTCTCTTTCTTTGGTGGAAATACTTCGAACGAGAATACCGTCTTGTTCTCGAACTTTTCTAGAATTCCCATTAATCTACCTTATTTGGTTCGATATCGTTGTTAACGTTTTCAGAAGCTTTGTCTTTCTTCTTTCCCTTGAAGTCTGGGAATTTGTTCACGATATCAGGTACCATATCAATAATCTTTGAAACGCCGTCAGCATCTTTAACACTGATAATCTTAGATGAACCTTTTTTTAGAACTAAAATAGCATTAGGTGTAATCTTTCCACCAACACCACCTGTTCCGTTTTCACCTTTTGAGAACATTCCAATTCCCATACCAAATGATACATCTGCCAAAGGCAAAAGAATAGTGTCACCAATCTTGATTGGCTCACCAACAACTGATTTAGTTGTTATAAAATGCTCCATTGCTTCCACTAATTCTTCTGTGGTTCTTTTATTTTTGTCTGCCATAATGAGACCTCCTATTTATTTAAAAACTTCATTGTTTTTCTTATATCTGGATCTAACATAAATCTAGCAAAATAGTAAAGTAAAACTACTACGAATATATGTCCTTTGTATTCTAGTCTAACATCTATCATTTCTTTTTCAAAGTGTGGGATGGTTTCCACATCTTCTGGATCAACATCAAACATATCGTAGGCTATTGCCACCCCTCCAAGCGCCTGTCCCGTCAAGTGGGGTTCACTCATACCAAACTCGTTCTTGCCGTGTATCTTTGTTGGAAAAACATGTTTGATAACCTTTTTCACTATAGAAACCATTTTTTTGAAAGCTCTTCTAGTTGACTTGCTATTAATGAACTCAATGTACTCTCTGATTTTCTCAAAGACTACTTGTAACTTCTTCATAGCACTTTCTACAGCCTTAACACTATTCGAAAGGGTTGCCAGTGTTTTAGATTTTCTCCTAAAGGCAGCTCCCCTGATTTTCCTCGACAAAGGAATCTTCTTTTTGGTTTCTTCTTGTTCTTTCTTCCTTTTAAACTTTTTCTTTATTTTGGTCCATCTGCTGTCTTTAATACCAGTGTCAATATCCTTCATATCTGGAACATCTATTTCCGGATAATCAACCGATGTAAATTTCGGATCAAGCATTTCTTTTTCAGAAAACTCGTTATCGTCATCCACCAAGTTGACAAGATACTCATCAGACTCTTTTCCATATATTGCTTCTAATGCCAACTCATTTTCATAAGAAACATCTGCCAATGGTTTTTCATATTTTTGTTTCGGCTCCGACTTGTCTTTTTTCTCTCTTAGTATGTTAATCCCAAAAATTCTTAACGATTTTGTCAGTTCATCATTTTCATATGTAACTAAAAATCTAACCGGGAACAATAGCCAATGTGCCCCTAGATGCGTGACGAATTCTTCGTCGCTGTAGTGTATGTTTCCTTTATAGAAAATTGGCACAAACAAAATAAGCAATGCTAAACCTAGTATTACTAGTAGTATTATTCCTATTATTTTTAATATTAATAGTAAAACGCTTAACATTTGTCCTCTTATCTATACTTAATGATTTTTATATCATTTTTCTTTTCTTCTCTGTCCAAGATGAAGTCTCTAACATTCACTGTGTCCGTTTCACGAAAACACTCTGTAATAATCTCCAGCATAACTTCGTTAGCTTCTTCATTTCCTTTAGCGAGTCCTACTATAAAGAAGTTTTGTCTCTTGTAGTATTTTTGCTTAAGCACTTCAATAGGGAATGTCTCAAGAACGTCGCGTTTATTACGTGGCAAAACAATCACATAGGTACTTGGTGTGAATTTGCCATCCTTGATCTTATATATGATTTTGTTTTTCTTCTTGGCCATCTTTTCGCCAAGATACAAATCATAATACCATTCCATAATTCTTTCCTATTTCATAATGTCTGAAAAGTCGAACGTTGCAAAATAATCTTCTGGTGTCTCTGCTCTTCTGATTAATTCAACTGAACCATCTTCCTTTAGAAGAAGTTCCGCACTTTTTAGTCTACCATTATAATTATAACCCATTGCAAAGCCATGAGCACCTGCATCGTGAATATAAATGAAATCTCCCTTTTCAATCTTAGGAAGTCTTCTATCCACACAGAACTTGTCATTATTCTCACAAAGTGATCCTACGATATCATATTCGTGGTTGGCTGGAGCATCTTCCTTGCCCATAACCGTTATGTGATGATATGCATTGTACATAGCTGGACGCATTAGGTTAACTGCACAAGCATCTACACCAATGTATTCTTTGTAGATGTGTTTCTCGTGAACCGCCTTAGTTACTAAAGCGCCATATGGTCCCATCATAAAACGTCCCATCTCAGTGTAGATTGCAACGTCATCCATTCCTTCTGGAACTAATATTTCTTCATAAACTTTTCTAACGCCTTCGCCGATGACCATAATGTCGTTTGGCTCTTGCTCTGGTGTATATGGAATTCCAACGCCACCTGATAGATTTACAAATGCAATGTGAACACCACATTCGTTTTTAAGATCAACTGCTAGTTTGAAAATGTCTCTAGCAAGCATTGGATAATAATCGTTTGTCACTGTGTTACTTGCAAGAAATGCGTGAATACCAAAATGCTTAACACCCTTCTCTTTTAAAATCTTGAAAGCGTCAACAATCTGGTTTGGAGTCATACCGTATTTAGCATCTCCAGGGTTATCCATGATTCCGTTGCAGACTTCATACACTCCGCCTGGATTGTATCTACAGCAAACCGTTTCAGGAATTCCGCACTCTTGTTCCATATCTTCTATTAAAGTAATGTCATCAAGGTTAATAATTCCACCTAGCGCATTACAATATCTAAACTCGCCCTCTGGTGTCTCATTTGATGAGTACATAATCTCATCGCCCCTAAAGCCAAGTTTCTCAGCAATCATAAGTTCAGTCTCCGAAGAACAATCTACTCCGCAGCCTGCTTCCTTTAACTTTTGAATAATAAATGGATTCGGTGTAGCCTTCACTGCGAAGTACTCTCTAAATCCTTTATTCCAAGCGAACGCCTCGTTTACTCTTCTGGCATTCTCCATAAACCCTTTCTCATCGTAGATGTGAAATGGTGTTGGATATTTTTTCTCAATTTCCTGTAACTGCTCTAGCGTTACAAAAGGTTTCTTTTCCATTAAACTTTCCTCTCTATTTATAATCTTCCATAAATATCTGACATATATCTTAAGTATCTCATATGCTCTGGTGTGAACTCACCGTCTTTCATTCTCCATCTCCAGTTTGTTCCCAAAGTTGATGGCACATTCATTCTGCCCTTCGAGTCAATCTTTAAAACATCCTGCATCTGGAATACAACTAGATTTGCCACACTCTTGTATGCTTCCCTAAAAATGTTATCAACTATCTGCTCAACTGACATATGAGAATCACCCATGTATTCTCTCACATAATCAAGTTGCCACCATTGAAGGTCACTAAAGTATCCAACCAATGTGTCATTATCATGCGTGCCACCATAAACAACCATATTTGAAGTGTAGTTATATGGTAAATGTGGATTCTTTCTGTCCCCGTCGAAGGCAAATTCCAAAACCTTCATCGATGGATAACCAGACTTCTCAATAACCTTTTTGGCTTCTAGCATTTCTACTCCCAAGTCTTCAGCAATAATCTTCTTGTCGCCAACAGCCTCATTAATAGCCTTTATCAATTTCATGCCAGGCCCTTTTAAATATTTACCGTTTACAGCATTTCCATCTTCTGCTGGAATTGAATAATACTTAATCAATCCCAAGAAATGGTCAATACGAATAACATCGTACATTTTAGCCATAAAGCTCATGCGGTTTTTCCACCATTTGAAACCATCTTTCTCCATCTTTGCCCAATCATAAAGTGGATTGCCCCACTTTTGACCAAACTCCGAAAAGATATCTGGTGGAACACCTGATACGACTTCTGCTACTAAATCTTTGTTTAGTTTAAACTGTTTTGGACTTTTCCAAACTTCAGCAGAATCCATCGCAACATAAACTGGTATATCGCCAATGATTTCAATTCCCTTATCGTTCGCATATTCTTTTAAAGCATACCATTGCTCAAAGAATTTGAACTGCAAGAACTTATAGAAATCAATGTCTTTCTTTAACTTTTTCTTATACTTTGCAAGTGCTTCTTTCTTCCTAGTCTTTATTTCTTTTGGCCACTCCTCCCAAGACAAATGCTCGAAGTGAGTTTTACATGCACGATAAAGTGCGTAATCCTCTAGCCAATCGTTTTCTTTTACAAATGCTTTGTACTCTTCTGTTTTTTGATGATCACTATTTTTAAATGCCTCGCGAAGAACTTGGTATCGATTTTCAAATAACAAACCGTAGTCAACATATCCATCTTCTAGGCTCCACTTAAAGTCTTCGACGAAGTCTCTTGTGATCAGTTCATCTTCTATTAAGAAATCCAAATCTATAAAATATGGATTTCCGGCAAAAGCAGAAAATGATTGATATGGGCTGTCACCAAAACTAGTAGGCCCAAGAGGTAAAACCTGCCAAAACTTTTGACCGGATGCCTCAAGATGGTCTACAAATTCGTAAGCCTTACTACCAAAAGTACCTATGCCGTATGGTGATGGCAAGCTACTGATTGGCATCAATATTCCTGCTGATCTTTTGAAATCTTTCTGTGCCATGTTAGTCCCTTCTTAGTTGTGTTCGTGTGTGAAGAGGTGATCTTCACAGTACTCTTTGTTTCCGCTACACTTTGAGCAGAATCTAAATGATAACTCTGGGTTATCTAAATCAGTACGTCCGCAAATTGCGCATTTATGTCTCGCTCCGTTTGCGTATGTGTTGTGAGCCTGTGCTTGACTTACTTTTTGTTTGTACTGAACTTTTCGCTTCCTTTGTTTAAATGTAACTCCACCAATTCCCATCTTCTTTCTCACAAAGAAGAAATAGATTAGGAAGTTCATTAGTGAGAAGATAATCATTGCAAGAACTAATATTCCTGAAATGATTCCTTCAGTCATAAATGTTCTAACAACATCGATACCCATAAATACGATATATACAAGTCCTAGCCATTTGATTTTGACAGGAATAATGAAATAAAGTAGTAATTCTTGATCTGGGTATGTAGCTGCAAATGCTAAAAAGATTGATGTATTTATATAGTATGTTGTTGTGTACATACCTATAATTTGTCCCATGGCGACTGCCCTACTTGCACCTTGCAATGCCTGACCCTGAACCATAATAGGAATTCCTGATACCATAAGAATAAAGTATAGGATGAATGCACCGATTATAGTAAAGAAAAATCCTGAGAATAGATACACATTATATCTGTATGTTCCCCAAGTTTTTTCGAGCGTTCTACCTAATGAATAATATAGGAATAACATGATTATTGTGAATATTCCTAGTGATTCTGGCATTGAGATAACCCATGTTATTATTCTCCAAACCTGTCCATGAAGAATTTGGTATGGATTAAATGTTAACATTGCGTACAAATCTTTATTAAAAAAGTAGATCAAATAACCCACCACATATCCCAAAATAAGGAATAAAGTTAGGTTCCTGATAGCGTATTTTCCGAATTTTCGTTCAAACTTTGATGCCATTTTAGTCCTCCATAATATATTAAACCATATTAAAGTATAAAGAGTTGAAAATGGTTTGTCAAACGAACTTTTTACTATATGAATGTAGTTGAATTTTAGGGGGTTTTGTACTATAATTTTATCGTTTTGAACACGAAAACAAATAGCTTTGAAAGGGAATTTTATGAGCAATCAAAACACTTACAGTTTAGGAATTGATATCGGTTCTACTACTGTAAAAATTGCAATTTTAGACGAAAATAATAATATATTGTTCTCTGACTACAAGAGACACTTTGCTAACATTCAGGAGACTTTGGCGGAATTACTTAAAGAAGCCAAAGATGAACTAGGTGAAGTTACGCTATCACCTATGATTACTGGATCGGGCGGACTTGCTTTGTCAGAGCATTTAGATGTACCTTTTGTGCAAGAGGTTGTAGCTGTTTCTACTGCTTTGGAAGATTACGCACCTCAAACTGACGTAGCTATCGAGCTAGGTGGTGAGGACGCTAAGATTATCTACTTCACAAACGGTGTTGAACAAAGAATGAATGGTATCTGTGCCGGTGGTACAGGTTCTTTTATTGACCAGATGGCATCTCTTTTACAGACGGATGCATCGGGTCTAAATGACTACGCAAAAGATTACAAATCAATCTATGCTATCGCAGCTAGATGTGGTGTGTTTGCTAAAACTGATATTCAGCCACTAATTAATGAAGGAGCTACTAAAGAAGACTTGGCTGCTTCTATCTTCCAGGCTGTGGTAAATCAGACTATTTCAGGTTTGGCTTGTGGTAAACCAATTCGCGGAACTGTTGCGTTCCTTGGTGGTCCACTTCACTTCCTACCTGAACTTAAAAATGCGTTCATTAGAACACTTAACTTAGACGACGAACACATAGTTGCCCCAGAGCATTCACATTTGTTTGCTGCAACTGGTGCTGCTATGAATCATAAAGACGATGTGTCAGTAGGAATCGGAGAATTGTATAAGCAGTTGTCTGAAGGAATCCAGATGTCTATGGAAATCAAGCGTATGGATCCTTTATTTGACTCTAAGGAACAATACGAAGAATTCAAGGCTCGTCATGATAAAGCAAACGTTAAGAAAGGCGACTTGGCTTCATACAAAGGTAAATGTTTCTTAGGAATCGACTCTGGTTCTACTACTACAAAGGCCGCTGTTGTGGCAGAAGATGGAACACTTCTTTACTCATTCTATTCAAGTAACGAAGGTAACCCTCTTCAAACAATAATTAACGCAATAAAAGATATTTATAAACAATTGCCAGAAGGTGCTGAAATTGTTCGCAGTTGCTCAACAGGTTACGGTGAAGCTTTGATTAAGGCTGCTCTTCTTCTTGATGAGGGAGAGGTTGAAACTGTAGCTCACTACTATGCAGCTGCTTTCTTTGAGCCAGAAGTTGATTGTATCTTAGATATTGGTGGACAAGATATGAAGTGCATCAAGATTAAGAATAAGACAATCGACTCTGTTCAGCTTAATGAGGCTTGTTCTTCTGGTTGTGGTTCATTTATCGAGACTTTCGCGAACTCTCTTTCTTATTCTGTAGAGGACTTCGCCAAAGAAGCATTGTTTGCTCCAAACCCAACAGACCTTGGAACAAGATGTACAGTATTTATGAATTCAAACGTTAAGCAGGCACAGAAAGAAGGCGCTACTGTCGCTGATATTTCTTCTGGCCTTGCTTACTCAGTTATTA
>CAMZGB010000041.1 GCA_947306285.1 uncultured Lachnospira sp. | reverse complement strand
ATGAATTTACACTTAGTGTTTATCCTGCATCTATGCCAGTATATATGGAACTTATTAAGAACGGCGCAGCAGCAGACATTATGGAGACTGGTGCGGTTCTTAAGACTGCGTTCTGCGGACCTTGCTTTGGCGCGGGCGATACTCCAGCGAATGATGCGTTCAGTATTCGTCATTCGACTCGTAACTTCCCTAACCGTGAAGGTTCAAAACTACAGAATGGTCAGATTGCATCAGTAGCTTTGATGGATGCTAGATCAATTGCAGCAACAGCAGTTAACAAAGGCTTCCTAACACCAGCTACAGATTTGGATGTTGAATACTCAGGACAGAAGTATCACTTTGATAAGAGCATCTATGAAAATAGAGTATTCGATTCAAAGGGCAAGGCTGACCCAGATGCAGAGTTGAAACTAGGACCAAACATTAAGGATTGGCCAGAGATGGTTGACCTTAAGGAGAACATGGTACTTAAGGTTGTTTCTGAGATTCACGATCCAGTTACAACTACAGATGAGTTAATTCCTTCGGGAGAGACTTCATCATATAGATCAAACCCACTTGGACTTGCAGAGTTTGCACTTTCAAGAAAGGACCCTGGATATGTTCAGAGAGCAAAAGATATCCAGGTAGCAGAGAGAGCTGTTGAGAAGGGCGAGTGTCCATCAGAGGCATTCCCAGAGTTTAAGCCAATGCGCACTGTTATCAAAGAACAGATGCCAGACAAGGACTTCGACAGAACTTGCGTATCAATCGGAAGTACAATCTATGCGGTTAAGCCAGGTGATGGTTCAGCCAGAGAGCAGGCTGCATCTTGCCAGAAGGTTTTAGGCGGATGGGCAAACATCGCCAAAGAATATGCAACAAAGAGATATCGTTCAAACCTAATTAACTGGGGAATGTTGCCATTCTTGTTTGAAGACGACGAATTGCCATTCAAGTTAAATGATTATATTTATATTCCAGGAATTAGAACAGCAATTGAAAATGCTGAGACAGAATTCCAGGCATATGTAGTGGATGTTGAAAACAATGAGATGAAACCATTTACCTTGAAGATGGATCCACTTACAGATGATGAGAGAGAAATCATCTTGAAAGGTTGCTTAATTAACTACAACAGAAAGTAAAATGTCGAAACCCCGCGTGGTTTACATAACATCGAAATACATTTATTGCGGCAACGCAGGAAACGGAGAAATGTATGTCAAAAGATTTCATTACACAAGATGATTGTTACCTTTTTGGAAAGGGAACACATTATGAAATTTATAACAAGTTGGGAGCACACCTCGTAACAAAGAACGGACGTAAAGGTGTGTACTTCGCAGTGTGGGCACCTCACGCAGTGAACGTGTCTGTTATTGGCGAGTTCAATGATTGGATTGGATTTGACCATAACATGGAGATGAATAACGAATCAGGAATATGGGAGTTATTTGTGCCGGACGTGAAAGAGGGCTGCGCTTACAAATATGTGATTTCAACTGGCGATGGAAGAACACTTTACAAAAGTGATCCATATGGTTTCTACAGCGAGGTTAGACCGGACACTGCGTCAAGAGTTTTCAATATAGACAAATACAACTGGAAAGACCATGATTGGATTGCAAAGAAGAGTAGAGAAAACCACTACGAGCAACCAATGTCTATTTACGAGTGTCACTTAGGTTCTTGGAAGAAAGATTACCAAGGCCCAGACGACGAAGATGGTTTTTACGATTACAAGCGTCTAGCAAAAGACTTAGTAGCTTATGTTAAAAAGATGGGATATACCCACGTTGAACTAATGGGAATTTCGGAGCATCCATACGATGGCTCTTGGGGTTATCAGGTAACAGGTTATTATGCTCCAACATCTAGATATGGAAGCCCTGATGAGTTTATGTATTTGGTTGATGCGTTCCATCAAAACGATATTGCAGTAATCCTTGACTGGGTTCCTGCACACTTCCCAAGAGATGCGCATGGACTTGCAATGTTCGACGGAGAACCACTATACGAATATGCAGACACAAGACTTGGAGAGCATCCTGATTGGGGAACAAAGGTATTTGACTACTCTAAAACTGAAGTGAGCAATTTCTTAATTGCGAATGCTTTGTTCTGGGTAGAAAAGTATCACATAGATGGACTTAGAGTAGATGCTGTTGCATCAATGCTCTACTTAGACTATGGTCGCGACGATGGTCAGTGGGTAGCAAACGAATACGGCGAAAATAAAAACCTAGATGCTATAGAGTTTTTCAAACACTTATCAAGCATCATGAATTATAGAAATCCTCGCGCTTATGTGATAGCAGAAGAGTCAACAGCTTGGCCATCTGTTACAAAGGATCCAAAAGACGGAGGTCTTGGGTTCTCATATAAATGGAACATGGGTTGGATGCACGACTTCCTCGAATACACAAAACTAGACCCACTATTTAAGAAGGGTGCACACAACAAGATGACCTTCGGTTTGACATATTGTTTCAGTGAGAACTTTATCTTGGTTCTATCTCACGATGAGGTAGTACACCTTAAGTGCTCAATGTATAACAAGATGCCGGGCTATGAGGCAGATAAATTCAAAAACTTAAAGACTGCATATATGTTTATGTTTGGACACCCAGGAAGAAAACTTCTCTTCATGGGACAAGAGTTCGCACAGCTTCAGGAATGGTCAGAGAAGAGATCACTTGATTGGCACTTGCTAGAGGAGCCTGAGCATAAAGACATGCAGGAATTCGTCCATAGACTTCTCGAGATGTATAAAAAGTATCCAGCACTTCACACAGAGACAAAGGGATACGGTGCATTTGAGTGGATTAATGCAGACGATAACGAGAGAAGTATTTTCAGTTTCATTAGAAAAACTACAGAAGCAGATAATAAAAACTCAGTGGGATTTGTGTTCAACTTCACACCAATGGAGAGATCAGATTATGTGGTTGGCGTTCCAAAGGCAGGAACATACAAGAGAATCCTATCAACAGAAAACGATACACAAGTTGTTAAATATAAAGCAAAAGAGGGAGAGTGCGACGGCAGACCATACAGACTTGAGATACCACTTAAGCCTTTCGAGGCGGTCGCTTTCGAATTTCCTAAAGTAACAAAGAAAAGTAAGTAACAAATGGAAAGTAGCAAAACAAAAAGTATAATAATTGCAGTAATCATATGTATTTTCATTGCCATTGTTGTGGTGGGCATATTAACAAGATGCTCAAAGACAGAAAACAAAAGTGGCAATGATTCTTCTAATGCCGTGACAGAGAATTTTCCACAGATGTCTGCCACATACGGAAACATGAAGACAGGAAATATTTATGGTTATACAAATGCGCTTCAAGAAAATGTGGAACGAAATACAATCGTAATTATTAAGCCTGATAGAAAGACTACTTTTAAAGTAAACGAAAATGGCGATACTATCAGATCAATCAAGTACGAAGTGAAAAGTACAGATGATGATAGACTTGTGGACCACGGCAAAATCAAAGAGATGAAGGGCGCTGGAAAGAATGCCTCATTCGACTTTAAGGCGAACGCTATTATGCAGGCAGGAACCGAGTACCGTCTCAAATTTGTGGTAACAACCGACAAGCACGAAGCCATAAACTACTATGCAAGGGCAATCATTGCAAAAAACGAATTTGTTGATAAACAGGTGGCTTTTGCAAAGAGATTTAGCGATAGAACATTTGAGGAGACTGAGAGATCAGACTTAATCAATTATCTAGAGACTGACCCAACAGTTCAAAGCAACGACAATCTGGGCAAGGTTACAATCAACTCAAGTTATACGATGCTTCTTTGGAGCACTTTGGCGGCGGAAAAAATTTCCAAGACAAAAGTGGCTATCAAAGAGTGTACGATGAAAGACACAGGCCCAGCCACTACATATACTTTGACATATCAGATTAAGGCTAAGAACGCCGAAAAGGTTACTGAGAAATACAATGTGTGGGAAACTATCACGGTATTTACTTATGGCGGCAAACAGTATGTGACTGGATATGATAGAGAAGTCAATCAGATTTGGAAAGCTAGCAAGAATAACCTTGGTGCAAGCTTTATCGACCTTGGAATTCAAAACTATGATTTGATTGAACACGTTGAGAGCACGAATAAAAAATATATTGCGTTTGCGATCAATGGTGATGTGTATGCACAGAATGTAGAAAATAGAAAGTTCTACCAGATTTATAAGATGGGCGCGAAATCTAGTGAAGACTTAGAGATGACAAAGGCGAAGGTAGTTGACATCGATAACAAGGGAAATGTTGATTACATGATTTACGGATACAGCCCTGCCGAGAATCATAAGGGAAGAAATGGCATATCAATTATGTCTTATGATATCAAGTCAAATAGTTCGAAGGAGCAGGTATTTATTCCATGTAAGAGTACTGCCGAATTACTAGACAATCAGCTAAAGACTCTTTGTCATGTGGGAGATAGAACGCTCTACATTATGCTTGATGACACAATCTATTATGCGAACCTAAAGACGCAGGAGTGGGGCAAGGTTGTTGAGCACTTAGACGCAGGAAGTTATGCGGTAAGCGACGACGGTCAGTATCTAGCATTTAATAAAAATGCTGGGCGCGACAATAGTAAGAGCATAACAATACTCAACCTTAATACCGGCGAAAAGAGAAGTGTTGATTCAGATAATGATGATTATCTTTGTGTATTAGGTTTTTCTGGACAAAGTTTGATTTATGGTTCAGCCCAAAAATCTGACATAAAGAAAAACGGATTCTTCTCAATGTATAAGTTGACTATTGTTGACTACGGACTTAGAGAACAGAAGTCGTATTCGAAGAAGAATATATTTATAAAGAATATTGATATTAAAGATGGAATTATAAACATCAAGCGATGGAAGAAGGGCAAGAATATTGACGATGACCAATTGCTTGATAACACCGAAGAAAGCGTGCAAGTATGTACGTTTAGCTACTACAACGATGATATCAAGATGAGGGAAGAAGTGTTGTCATACACAAACAAACTTCCTATTGATAGAGCCACAAAAATTCTTCCACTTGGTAAAGTTGAATTTACAAACGAGGCCGAAATTGAGGCTAACTTAGAGAAGAGAAAAGGCGATGTCTTCTATGTCTATGGATATGGAAAGCTTCAGAATGTAGAGGCGGATAAAAAAGAAGCCATCGACAAAGCTAAAAAAGTTTATGGATTAGTCCTCGACAAATATGGAAAGAAAATTTGGACTAAAGAAGAACATTATAAAGATTAAAAAGCAAAAGCTAAAAATATAAAGAATAAAATAGGAGAATTAAAAATGCGTTTTATTCACACAGGAGATATTCATCTAGGTGCTACGCCTGAAAAGGGACATCCTTGGGCGGAATCGCGTGGAGATGAAATCTGGAACACTTTTGAAAGATTAATAATGGAGATTAAGGAAAAGCCAGTTGACTTGCTTATTATCGCGGGCGATTTGTTCCACAGACAACCATTACTCCGCGAATTAAAGGAAGTGGACTATCTTTTCTCTACAATTCCTACCACAAAGATTGTACTTTGTGCCGGAAATCATGATGCTATTAAGAAGGGATCTTTCTACGAGACATTTGACTGGAGCGATAATGTAATCTTTATCGACAGCAAAAACGTGGAAGAGTACGACATTCCTGAACTAAATGCTTGCATTTATGGTCTCAGCTACTACACAACTGAGAACACTGATGCAATGTATGATCATGTGATTGTGAACGATCCTGACAAGATTAATATCTTGGTTGCTCACGGCGGAGATGAGAAACATATTCCAATCAATAAGAAGCGTGTAGCAATGTCTGGTTTTGATTACGTGGCAATGGGTCACATTCATAAGCCTGAGATAAACGAGTCCACAAAGATGGCATACTGTGGTTCGCTTGAGCCAATTGACAAAAATGATATTGGTGATCGCGGATACATCTACGGCGAAGTGGACAAAGATGGTTTGGAATTAAAATTTGTTCCATTTGCAAAGAGAATCTATATGGATATGGAATTTCCTGTAACACCGGTTCTTACAAACATGGAAATAAAGAGTCGTTTGATAGATGCATACGAAGAACATGGCGAGGACAACATGTATCGCATTATCTTTAATGGTTACAGAGATCCTGAGTTCGAGTTAGATTTTGATGAAATTGAAAACACAGGAAATGTGGTGGATGTTGTGGACAACACAGTTCCTGACTATGACTTCGAAGAACTATACGAAGATAACAAGGACAATATCCTTGGAATGTTTATTGAGAAATACATAAACAAAAATGAGTTGACGCCTGTCGAGGAGAAATCATTATACTACGGCACAAAGGCGCTTCTGGATGCGATGGAGGACAGACTATGATTATCAAAGAATTAGAATTAATTAATTTTGGAAAATTTAACAATAAGACTGTCCGCTTCGACAAAGGAATGAACATCATTTACGGGGAAAACGAAGCCGGAAAAACTACAATTCATACTTTTATTCGTGGAATGCTTTTCGGCATTGAGAAACAGCGTGGAAAAGCATCAGCAAACGATCTCTATTCAAAGTTTGAACCATGGGATGATCCTACAAACTACCAAGGTAAAATGAGAATAGAGCAAGATGGAAAGAATTATCGAATTGAGAGATTTTTCAATAAGAACAACAAGCGTTTTGCAGTTATTAATGAGGACGAAGGAAGAGAATTGACTGAGGAAGAGATTGATAGCTTGCTATCAGGCATAAACGAGGCATGCTATTACAACACTATCAGCATCAGTCAACTTGGAAGTGCAACTAGCAAAGAACTTGAGTATATTTTGAAGAGCCATGCTGCAAATCTTGGCGCTACGAAGTCAATGGAAATTGATATTAAAGAAGCGTTTGCAGATTTGGATAAACAGAGAAAGAAAATTATATCTGACAACAAACTTGGCCAGGAGCAAGAAGTTGAAAGAGCACTAAAAAATGCTGTTGAAAAACTTGAGATTTCTGAAGATGAACAAAACAAGATTGCAGCTTCATTAGAACAGAAGAATATTGCATTAGAGAGCATCGAAGAAAAGCATAAGGATATTGCAGCGAAAGATGAAAAAAGACTAGAACGCATTGCAAAGCAAAACGAGAGAAAAGATAAGCTTTATCAAGATGCATTGGTGTTCACAGCAGATGTAGAAAAGTATTCAACATCATTGGAGAAGGTAAAAGAACACAAGGCCGAGATAGAAGAAAAACTGAAAGAGTTTAAAGTGTCTAGTAGAGAGATGCTAGATGATTTAGTTGAAAAAGCAACAAACAAGAGCAACTTCCCAATCTTATTTATGATTCTATTCCTAGCATGTCTAGGAGCGGGAGTAGGTTTAGTAGTTGGAAATCTAGATTGGAATTTACTTAGAGCACACTGGAAACTTCCAGCAGCTTGCTTCGGCGGAGCCATCGTGTTCTTGGCTGCAGCAATTGGAAAATATTTCTGGAATAAGAAAAAGAAAGCAAAGAATCTCGAAAAACTAAAAGAAGTTAGACAAGTGATAGAGGAACAAGAAACTGCTAAACACGAAGAAATCTATATTGAAAGACAACTTGCAAACAAGAGAGAGGCTCTCGAGAAAACTCAGATAATGCTAAAGGCTGAAAATGAGAATGAAGAGGGTACAGAGGACTTCTCAGATGAACTAAATGAAGTTCGTGAGAAAGCTTTAGAACTCAAGGAACAAATCAACAGAGAACAGTGGCAGTTAGAGCAAAGCCAAGAAAGAGATATAGCGACTCAGAGTCAGATTGCTGAACTACAAGAAGTTCAAAAGAATATTGCAGATGCCAAGATGGAAGTAGATGCTATAGAAAAAGCCAAGGCTGAAATTGAAGAGATTGCTGATGACATTAGAAATAGTTTCGGTAAACGCTTGAACGAAAGAGCATCATTCTACATGGGCAAGATTACAAACGGCAAGTACGACAACCTAAACATCGACGAGAAGCTCAATATTACGGTTAATGGAAAGCATTCACTTGTAGCTGCAAACAGACTAAGTAAAGGTACTATTGAGCAGATATACATGAGTTTGAGACTTGGAGCAGCAGA
>CAMZGB010000040.1 GCA_947306285.1 uncultured Lachnospira sp. | reverse complement strand
AATCATTTCTTTCTCCTCTCATCATCAAATGATACTTTTGATATTTTACCATAAAATTAGTTTAATTTCCTATTTTTTGAAATTCTCTAACTGGCTTACAACTTGCTCTTTCATCTGCTCATATTTAGCTTTCTTTTCCTTCTCCTCGTTAATCTTAGCCTCAGGAGCCTTTGATACGAAGTTCTCATTTGAAAGCATACCGTTTACACGAGCAAGTTCTTTATCAAGTCTCTCAACTTCTTTTTCTAGTCTCTCAATTTCTTTATCTATATCTACCAATTCCGCAAATGGAATGTAAATATTAGCATTTGGAATAACTACTGAAACTGCGTTATCATCAATTCCTGCCTTATCCTCCTGGATAACAACTTCGCTCGCATATCCAAGTGTCGCAAAGAATACTTCGCCCTTCTCGAAAATGTCTCTTACGTTGGCATCTTCTGATACTACGAATACCTTCGCCTTCTTCGAAGGTGGCACGTTCATTTCACTACGAACGTTTCTGATTGAGCGTACAGCTTCTTTTATTAACTCTACTGCTGACTCTTCCTCTTCAAAGTCAAACTCATCAGTAAACTCTGGCCAGTCAGAAATCATAATCGATTCTTCTTTATCCTGAAGATTGCAGAAAATCTCTTCAGTGATAAATGGCATATAAGGATGAAGAAGTTTTAGCGAATCAATAAGTACTTTTTGCAATGTCCATAGTGCGGCGTACTTAGTCTCGTCTTCATCGTTGTAAAGTCTTGGCTTAACCATCTCTATGTACCAGTCGCAGAACTCTTCCCAGATGAAGTTATAAATCTTATCAGCGGCAATACCAATCTCATACTTATCCATATTGTCAGTAACATCTTTTGCCACCTTGTTTGCCTTTGATAAAATCCACTTATCTGCATCTGTAAAACTCTCTGGTTTCTTATCAAGATCAATACCATCTTCTGGCATATTCATCTGGATAAATCTAGATGCGTTCCAAACCTTATTTGCAAAGTTTCTTGATGCCTCTACTCTTTCCATATAGAAACGCATATCGTTTCCTGGAGCATTACCTGTAATCAAAGTAAATCTTAGAGCATCTGCACCGTACTCTTCTATAATCTCAAGCGGATCAATTCCGTTTCCAAGGGATTTACTCATCTTGCGTCCCTGTGAATCACGAACCAATCCGTGAATCAAAACATTTTTAAATGGAACTTGCCCAGTGTGCTCAATTCCTGAGAACATCATTCTAATTACCCAGAACAAGATAATATCATATCCAGTGATCAAAACATCTGTTGGATAGAAATATTTCATCTCCTCAGTCTCTTCTGGCCAGCCAAGTACACTAAATGGCCATAGCGCAGATGAGAACCAAGTATCAAGTGTATCTGGATCTTGTCTCATTGGCTTTCCACACTTAGGACAAACTGGGTTGTCTTCCTTTGTAACAACCATCTCTCCACAGTCATCACAGTAGAATGCTGGGATTCTGTGTCCCCACCAAAGCTGTCTTGAAATACACCAATCTTTAATGTTCTCTAGCCAGTGGAAATATGTCTTTTCAAAGTGTTTTGGAATAAACTTTGCATCGCCATTCTTTACTGCCTCAATCGCTGGCTTAGCAAGTTCATCCATATGAACGAACCACTGTAATGAAACTCTAGGCTCGATAGTTGTATGACATCTATAACATGTTCCAACGTTGTGAACGTGATCTTCTATTTTTACTAATGCACCCTCTGCCTCTAAATCTTTTAAGATGGCTTCGCGTGCTTCGAATCTGTCCATTCCTGCATACTTTGGAAAGTCCTCAGTAATTTTAGCATCGTCAGTCATACAGTTTACGATTGGAAGATCGTGACTTTGACCAACTTCAAAGTCGTTAGGGTCATGTGCTGGTGTAATCTTAACTACACCAGTACCAAATTCCATATCAACATAGTCATCTGCCACGATAGGAATTTCTTTGTTAACTAGAGGAAGGATAACTGTCTTTCCAACTAGGTCTTTATATCTATCGTCTTCTGGATTTACTGCCACAGCAGTATCACCTAGCATTGTCTCTGGACGAGTTGTTGCTAGTTCTACATATCCGCTACCGTCAGTAAGTTTATAGCGTAGGTGCCAGAACTTTCCAGGTTGCTCCTCATACTCTACCTCAGCATCAGAAATAGATGTAAGACATTTAGGACACCAGTTTATGATTCTCTCACCTCTATAAATTGCGCCCTTGTCGAAGAGTTTTACAAAGACATGCTTTACAGCCTTAGAGCATCCTTCATCCATTGTAAATCTCTCACGATCCCAGTCGAGTGATGAACCCATCTTCTTAAGCTGTGAAACAATCTTTCCACCGTACTGCTTCTTCCAATCCCAAGCACGCTCCAAGAATCCATCTCTTCCGATGTCTTCCTTAGTAACGCCCTCTTCTCTCATCTTCTCAACAATCTTTGCCTCTGTAGCAATAGAAGCATGGTCTGTTCCAGGAACCCAAAGCGCCTCGTAACCTTGCATTCTCTTAAATCTAATCAAGATATCCTGCAATGTGTTATCAAGTGCGTGTCCCATATGAAGTTGACCTGTGATGTTTGGAGGTGGGATTACGATTGTAAATGGTTCTTTGTCTTCGTTTACTTCGGCGTGGAAGTATCCCTTCTCCAGCCATTTCTCATATAGTCTATCCTCAATCTCATGAGGGTTATAATTCTTCTCAAATTCTTTCATTTTAACTGTTAACCTCTACTATGTATTCTTTCTTGCATTTCTGAATGTATTTATTCTCTTTGGCTTTTGACCAATTTTTCTTAATACGTTTTTTCTTTGATTCTAATTCATTGCGTAGTCTCGTGACGACTGCATCTGAAACATCATATTTTTTAACATCTCGCTCTAGTCTCTCGTGGTCGTCCAAAATCAAGTCGCAATTTATAATCGCTTCTAGTGTGTAAACTGAATTGTTAAGTCTGTAAGCCATTCTAAACGCTACTGCAGCTCTCTCATATTCAAACAATCTTGCAAGAGCCACTCCCATGTTATTATAAACATTGCCGTAGAACTCATCTTCCAAATCACTATTGACGGCTTTGTTCAAAATACTGTTGTAATAGTTGATGGCCATATTAAATTTCTCATTTTCCATCAAAATATCTGCCTTAGCCTTGACTCGCTCAGTAGCAGTTTTTGAACTTAGCATAACTAAGTGATTCTCTAGCTTCTCAGATTCTTTTTCAGTGTAGTAACCGCAGTTCTTTATAACAAAAGAAATTTTCTCACCCAAAGATCCTCTGTTTTCGATAATCTGATATAGTCCTGAGGCAATAGTCTTTTGCTCTAGTTCATTCTCTATATAGTTTATTAATGATTCACCGAAAAACTCATCATCTATCAAATAAAGATAATTGTAAAGATAATATCCAAGTTCCTCTATAGAGTAGATACTCTTATTTATCTCTTTGATATAAAAAGGTTTTTCAATATGGTTAGTACATAATGAAAGTTTATTCATTGTACCCTCCTATACTTTTAATGTTTTCTTTACTGATTTATTGGAAGCTTCAAAGAACTCTCCAAATCCTAAGTCTTTAATCTCAATCTCAATTTCATGTTCTGTCAAATATTTAAAATCAACTTCTAGTCTTGTTGTCTTTGGCGGACGCTTAGGGAAGCCCGTCAAATCCATTTCAAAGTGATCTGTCTTTTTATTTATTATGTCGTGGATTGCAAACTCAGCCACTGTTGGTTCTTCCATAATACACTCAAGTTTTTTGTTTGCTCCATACCAATGTTGGCCAATATCTGAAAGTGCGATTGCACTGTCTCTGTCTTTCTTCTTCAAACTCATTGTAATCTTCACACGAGTTCTTCCCTCGCAAGAAATAACAAACTCTTCTAATGTTGGAAGATGGAAGATTTCTTTAGCCGCGTATGCAGCACCCTTCACGAATAAGTTGTTACCTTGGAACACTCTTCTGTTTTCGCAAATCTCTTTTATTGTATTGTCCCAGTTTGCATCGATAAAGCCCTGTCCAACTAAATAGATTGCCGATACAACATCATCCTTTAGTT
Organism: uncultured Lachnospira sp.; assembly: GCA_947306285.1. Lineage (GTDB taxonomy): Bacteria > Bacillota > Clostridia > Lachnospirales > Lachnospiraceae > Eubacterium_G. Next base: position 4,266 of record CAMZGB010000040.1, on the reverse strand, counting down.
CCTTTGCAAGTTGTCTTGCTAAAGACTTATCAAGTTGCACCAAAGCGTTATCATCTAATTCTGCGTCAAACAACTTCTCTTTTATCTTATTCTCAAGAAAACTGTAGTCTTTTTCTTCTACATCTGCCACATATGGCTTTCTGCTTTTCATTACGCTTAGTTTTCTAAGTGAGAAGTCATATTTATTGTAATTAACGAGTAATACTTTATTTACCCAAATATCGCTATTTTGATTAAGAATAAAGTAAACAAAACTCTCTGTGTGTGAAACGATTCTAACTTGCTTTTTCTCAAATCCCATCTCCACAAAGATCTTCTTAATATTATCTACTATTGTTGGATTTAGATCCTCCACAGAAATCAAAATGTTTCTGATGACTCTTGTCTTGCAACGACGTCTCGCCAAATCAAGTAAGTATTCCATAAATACTTTGACGACCTCTCTATCGTCTTTTCGCATCTTTTTGTTACACAATTTTGGCAAGTTAGTATAGGAAGTACTGTTGTTTAGTCTTCCTTTGCTAACAGCTTCATCACCTGATGACCATTCCATCAATTCTTTGTTGTAACAAACTGTCGTTGGAATCTGAAATGTGTCCTTATTCTTCGTGTGAATATTTTTAGGAGTCACATCATTTTCCAAATATGCAAGTTGTGTAAAGTCCATGGAAAAATCAATTCCAAGAATTATACCTTTGCCCACTTTATTTCCTCCTTATAGCAGTTTAAATGATTCTTTTCCTGCTACTTTATCTAGTTCATAAGTCTGCATGATTTCTTTGCACTCTTTGTCCTTGCCAAGTTCTTTGCAGACCATCATTGAATTTATCATTCCAAATCTAGTCTCGTCATTGTAGATGTCTTTCTTCGAAATTCTAACTGAATAGTTGTCTACCACTTTGCCATTAGGCACTTCTTCTGAGTATTCTCTAATACTGTAGTTTATCTGCTCACCGTAGAACATTATAATTTCTTTGGTGAAGACGCCCTGGTAAATACTACCCATCTCCTCAACCACTGGATCAAGTTTGCCTTCCGGTGTAGTGATTGTATATTTAATCTCAACTTTGTGATTTGGATTTGTTCTAAAGTCTATGATTGTCTTATCAACCATTCCAAATGGAATCTTAATCCACTTGCTAAACTTCTTGTAAAACTCAAAATGAATACTGTTCTTCGCCAATTCATTTATAAGTGTCTCAACAATTGTAATCTGTCGTTTAGTTGGTTCATGTTGCTTTGACATAACCTCTATAAAAGCAATCTTACAAATCATTGGTGTGTTAAATCCATTTGCATACTCTTCTTCCAAGATTTCCCAAACAATATCCTGGCACTGAACTTTCTTAATGAAATAGTTATAGCAAACGTATGTGTAGAATGCCTTGCGTACCTTTGAAGATGTAGGATATCTCAAATACTCTGTGTAAATATCGTAAATCTTGTCAGATGTATCGTTTTCAAACATATACTGGATGAGCAATCTCTCGGCAATTGTATTGTCATCTATTTCTAATGACTTCGAAGCCAAGAACAATTGATAAAGTTCTAATGAACCACTCTCGTAATGCTTGCCCAAATATTTTAGAACGTCTTTATCTCTACAACCGTTTCTAAAAACATTTCCACACATCTCAACAACTATTTCGTTGTTCTCATAATCTGGATCTTTAACTAACTCAATACATAGCTTTTCAATTAGCTTTTTATCGATTCCCTTGTAGCCATACTTAGCAACAAATGGATAAGCCTTCTTCAAATGATTTCTAGATAGCAAAATCTCAATCACTTTTCTTCTAGCAGCAATAGACATTTCTTCCAGGTCAAAATCTAGTGGGTAAATATCTAATTCGCCCATATCGTATCCTTTGTAGAAGTAGTTTACAGCAAACTCCTTTAAGAAATGTTTGTAATGTTCAGAGATACCTCTAATCTCCATTGTATCTTTAATAGCTTTCGCCTCGCCTTTTCTCTTACTAGGATGACGAAGCAAGTCTTCAGTATCGCAAAGCTTAAGCATAGCACTAAAGCCAGTTTTTGTTACATTAATCATCTCAGACATGCTAACAATCTTGGCATCAACCTTTGATAGGAATCTTCCTCTGTAATCCACATATACAATCACTGGATGTTTTGTGTAAAGTTGAACATAAGCAACGCCTTCGTCGAAGTCCACTTCCTGTACCGCTTCCACTTCCTTGTGAGCAACAATAACTGATTTGATATTAGGATTGTCTACTTGGATTCTGTAAGTGTGAAGCACGTTTGGAAGATGGTCTTCCAAATCACCCACGATAAAGTCATCTGTCAAAACATCTTTATATACATAGTGCATATATTCGTTATTATGCTCTGCCAACAATTCTTCCGTGGCAAATCTTTCCATATCTGCCAAACACTTTGCGTAAGTCTTATCTTTTGGCGCAAAGTTATTAACGACATTTGCGAAGAAATAGTCTCTATTCTCCTCTAGAGATTCAGTTCCAAGTTCAAAGTACTTGTATGCATTCTTCTCTAGTTTTTCATAATTTGATGTATCGACAGTGTAAATATAATACTCAAACAAGTTTGTGACATTGATATCTTTTGCCACTCCTGCTTTTAACCACTGATGATACTTTTTATCTCTCTTATCGCCCGCAATAATCATTCTACAGATTGTTGTAAGAACATCTTTAAGCTTTGTAACCTCGTAGAACTTAGTTAGCGTATCAAAGATTTTTTCATTGAATCCTTTTTCTCTCTCAAGAACCAATGCCACTTGCTTAGCAAACGGACGCTTAATCATATCGTATCTTGCGATAAAGTTAATAACTTGAATTTCAAAATCGCCAATCTCTTTTAGAAGTGCTGGCTCATCGAGTAGAACCTTCGCAGCCTCAAAGTAAATGATTGGACTGACTGTTCCGTGGTTATACGCGCGCTTCGCCAAAGTATACTTTAACGATGGGTTATTGTTGTATCTGTCATCTGTGTAGAACAATACCCAAAGCACTTGCCATGTGTCATAACCATTCTCAAAATAGTTTTTGATTTCTTTCTTTATATCCTCAGTGAACTGCGCATCGTTCTTGTACAAGCTTCTCAAGTACAAGTAATAACAGTATTCACTGATATCTTTCTCGTCACCCTTCTGAGCCATAATGCCAGAAATTGTATTTAAAGTTTCTAGCGCCTTAGATTCATCATTATCTAAAATAGCGACTTGTGCTGTGGCAGCAAGTCCCATAAAGTCATTTTTATCCCAGTCGAAACGATCATCGGCGGTCTGAATCATTTTCTTCTTCCACTCTTCGCCGTCAATCTTTCCAGTTCTAAACGCTAGGTAGTTTTTAACAAAACTGATTGCGCTCTTCTTCGCGTTAATGTATGCATCATCTTTAACCGCCTCGTTCACAACTATAATGTCGTAAACTAAAGTCTCGTTAGATGTCTTAAACGTAATCTTTCCGTGGTTACTTCCGCCGTGAAGTCTTGATGCGTTGATAAAGTAAGTGTACTCGACAGTGTTTCCATTAAACTGCTCTCCACCAATCTTTGGCTCGCATCCGTAGAAGAAGTCGCCTTCCACTTCCACGTCTATCTCTGTGTAACCCCAAGTATTTTTATAAATCTTAATTACATCACTGTAGTTTTCTGTGATGTCAGCATATTCTTTATATGAATCTTTAAGTCTAATCTGGATACGTTCCTTAAGTCCCATTCCAACCAAGAATTCTTCTAGAGCAATATCTCTATTTCCATTTTTCATTACTTGGTTATAAAGTGTGTATCCTTTGTTGTCCTCGGCTAAGAAGAAATCTCTAAAGTCCTTTGACAAGAAGACGATTAGTGCTTCGTCGTAGCCTTCCTTCACTGCTTTTACGAAAGAATCATAGTCGGTAATGTCTCCAGCCGATGTGTGAATGGCTGCATCCTTCATAGTGATACCAAAAGGAATTGCGTAATCACCCGCATCTGTTACCACACTAATAGTTCCACTCAAAATCTGACCTGGAGCGAGATTCTCTGTTGTGATTTTGTACTTGATAGTATTGTCTGTACCATCAAAAGAATCATTCTCAAATGTGATATGAGAATCAGTACTACAAACCACGCCTTTAATAGGGAGTCCATTCTTGCTCTTAATGGTAATCTCTCCCTCTTTGCTCTCTCCACAGTCCAATGTGGCAGCTATTTGGTTTTCTGACATTTCTGCATCAGGAGTTTCATAAACTGAAATACCTGTTGCAAGTCTCTCGACTAATGCTTTCATAAGCACCTCCG
>CAMZGB010000039.1 GCA_947306285.1 uncultured Lachnospira sp. | reverse complement strand
ATGTAATAGTTGAGACTGCAGTTGGCGTCGAATACGGCGAAGTGGCTTTAGAGAAGAAACAGGTGACTGACGATCAAGTAAAGAAACCTGTTAAAGAGATTATGAGAAAAGCCAACGAGAAAGACGACCAAAAATATGCGCAGAATAAAGAAAAAGAAAAGAAAGCTTTCCAGACTTGTAAAGAGAAAATCAAAAAGCATGGGCTTGAGATGAAACTTATTAAGGTTGAATATACATTTGATGGAAAGAAGATTATGTTCTACTTTACAGCCGACGGACGTGTGGACTTTAGAGAATTGGTTAAAGACTTAGCTTCAGTATTTAGAACAAGAATAGAGTTAAGACAAGTTGGCGTTCGTGATGAGGCCAAATTGATTGGAGGCATTGGAATGTGTGGTAGAGAGTTGTGTTGTAGCACATTTTTACCATCGTTTGCACCAGTTACCATAAAGATGGCAAAAGAGCAAAACTTGTCACTTAATCCAACAAAGATTTCAGGTATTTGCGGAAGACTTATGTGTTGTTTGAAGAATGAGCAAGAGTCTTACGAATACTTAAACTCAAATCTTCCTGATGTTGGGGAGAAAGTTAAGACGTTTGATGGACTAGAAGGCGAAGTGGCAAGCGTGAATGTCATCAAGCAGGAAGTTAAGATTGTTGTGGAAGAAGGCGAAGACAGGGAGATCAAGACTTACAACGTGAGCGAATTGAAGTTTAAACCGAAGAAAAAGAAATTTGATTTGGCGGCTGAGGAATTAAAGGAACTTAAAGGCCTTGAGGACAAAGAAGACGCCAATGTTGAGGATGTAGATAAACACTAAATGAAAGTTGAGTTAAAGGAAAACGAAAGCCTTTGCGATTTGCAACGTAACGGTTATCAAATAATTCAAGACAAAGACAAATTTTGTTTTGGAATGGATGCAGTGTTGCTCTCGTCTTTTGCGGAAGTAAGAGAAGGAGAGAGGGCGATTGATTTTGGCACGGGAACGGGAGTAATTCCGGTTTTGCTCGAGGCAAAAACAGAAGGCCAAAGTTTTGTTGGACTTGAGATTCAACCTGAGAGCGTGGACATGGCAAAGAGAAGCGTTAAGATGAACAATCTTGAGGACAAAATCGAGATTGTGGAAGGCGATATTAAAAATGCATCGGAAATTTTCGGCAAGGATAGCTTTGACGTGGTCGTTACAAATCCACCGTATATGAGTGAGAACAATGGACTAGAAAATCCGGATGCACCGAAGGCAATTGCCAGACACGAAGTTAAGTGTACGCTAGAAGATGTGATAAGAGAAGCAGCGGCAGTGCTAAAACCGCAGGGAAGATTTTATATGATTCATAGACCAAGACGTTTGGCTGATGCTATGGAACTTATGAGAGAGTATAAAATCGAACCAAAGAGGATAAGAATGGTTTATCCATACGTGGACAAGCCTTCAAATATGGTTCTGATAGAGGGAGCTAGAGGTGGAAAGCCAATGATGAATATTGAAGAACCTCTTATCGTTTACGAAGAACCAAATGTATATACACAAGATATTTTAGATATTTATAATAAGTAGGAAGTAAGTATGGCTGGCAAGTTATATTTGTGTGCGACACCGATTGGAAACTTGGAAGATATGACATACAGAGTTGTTCGCACATTAAAAGAAGTAGATTTGATAGGCGCAGAAGATACTAGGAATAGTATTAAATTGCTCAATCACTTTGAGATAGAAACGCCTATGCAAAGCTACCACGAATTTAATAAATATGACAAAGCAAAAGAATTAGTGCAGATGATTAAAGATGGAAAAAGCATTGCACTAATTACGGATGCAGGAACTCCTGGCATTTCAGATCCGGGAGAAGAACTGGTAAAGGAATGTATTGAAAATGGAATTGAAGTAACTTCTTTGCCGGGGGCGAGTGCGTGCGTGACAGCATTATCGATGTCCGGTCTTTCGACGCAGAGATTTTGCTTTGAGGCGTTCTTGCCAAAGGATAAAAAGAAAAAAGAAAATGTCCTAAAACAGTTACAAAATGAGACAAGAACGATTATAATATATGAGGCGCCACATAGACTTGCAAAGACATTAAAAGAATTGGAAGAGGCGCTTGGAAATAGAAGAGTGAGTATCAACAGAGAACTTACTAAAAAATATGAGGAATCATTTTTGACAACTCTAAAAGAGGCCCGCGAGAAATACGAGACAGAGGAGCCAAGAGGCGAGTTTGTTTTGGTGATAGAGGGAAAGTCCTTCGACGACATCGAGCAAGAAGAAAGACAAAAGTGGGAAGAGATGTCGGTGGAAGAGCACATGGATTTTTACTTAAATCAGGGACTTGAAAAAAAGGATGCCATGAAGAAAGTGGCAAAAGACAGAGGTGTGCCCAAAAGAGATATATACAACCAATTGGTTCAGGAGGAAAAATGAAGGAAAACAGCAAATGGCCGTTAATTAAAAGAATATTGGGAACCTTGCTTGTATTGGCAGGGCTTGTGTTTATATTGGTAAATTATAAAGCTTGTTACAACGCTCACAAAACTAGAGCTTTTGCAGACCCAAATCAGAAGTTGGTTAAGCTTAAAAGCAATAGTGTTATCAAGCAGACATTTATCGGTCGTGACGGCGAACTAAAAAAGATTGGTCTTTGTATGGACAACATGGGTATGGAGAAAGCAACTGGTAGCATGACAGTTACTATTTACCATAAGGGCAAAGAAATTTGTACCGATACCATAGAGGCAAACACAATCGAGACTGGCAAATTTGCGTGGTTTAGATTTTTAGATAGACCTGAAACAGAAGAGGAAGACACTTACACAGCAGTATTTAAGTGTAATGATTTTAAGAATGCGCAAGGCTTTGGCGTTTATGTAAGTGGAGTTTATAATCCACATGTGCTTGAGGCCGGCGAAGTTGATGGAAACAAAACTTTAAAGACAGACAACGTTAGAATCAGAGTATCATTTGCATACTATGATTATGTATTATTCATAAAGATGGCAATCGTTCTTCTAATAGGAATCGTCCTTATTTGGCTTCCATATAGAAGAATTCAAGGATTTATAAAGAGAAAAACTGACAAAGATATTGATATACAGAAATGGATTTCAAGATTATTCTTCGTAACAACTCCATTTACTGCATATATGATAATGGAACTTTTGTCAAAGCATACTATGTCGTATGTGGAAGGAAAACTCCTTACGCTTGAGGGTTGGCTAAATATGCTAATCTATGCGATTGTTTTGGCGGTGTTCTATGCCATCACAAACAGAACGCAGTATGCATCTCTAATCACATGGATATTTACATTGGTTTTAGGCTTAACAAACTATTTCGTTACAGCATTTAGAGGCGTACCAGTGTTAGTACAAGATATCATGTCTATTGGTACTGCAAAGAATGTGGCAGCAGGATATATTTACGAGTTTGACATGTGGGTGCTTTGGGGAGTTGCACTATTTGCAGCGGCCGCAGGTACAATGCTAGGGCTAAAACCTTATAAGGGTGTTAGACTTAAGTTCAGAGCAATTCCGGTTGCAATTGCTATAGCTGGATGTATTTTCGGCTACTGGTTCTTTGTTCAATCAGAGATTGTATCAAAGGCAGGAATCGAGGATAGCCAGTGGAAACCACAGCTTACATATAGAAAAAATGGAACGGCATTGTCATTCTTGACATCATGGAAATATATAAAGACTGATAAACCAAAAGGATACTCGGTTGATAGAGTAAAAGAGTTGACTAAAGACTATAAGTCAGACAAGACATCTAAGGATAATGCAACAAAGAAAAAGATGCCAAACATTATCGCAATTATGAATGAGTCTTTGGCGGACTTTACATACGACGGAGAGTTGAAGACTACTGAAGATTATATGCCATATTTAAGAGCATTAAAGAAAGATGCAATTAGAGGACAACTCTATGTATCTATTGAGGGCGCAAACACAGCCAACTCTGAATTTGAATTTTTGACAGGAAACAACATGGCTTTCTTTGCTCCAAGAGCAGTGCCATACAACAACTTGCTAAGTGGAATCTTGCCATCGATGACAAGAACACTTAAGATGCAAGGATATTCAGGAAATAATTCATATCACCCTTATAAGAGAGATGGATGGAATAGACCAAATGTTTACTCTTATCTAGGATTTGACAACTTCTACTCAGAAGAGCATTATAAGAACGCGAAGTACACACGTAACTTTGTATCAGATGCTAGTGATATGAAGCAGATTATTAAGGATTATGAAGCTGAGAAAAAGAAGAGCAAGGCTCCATATTATCAGTTTAATGTAACTGTCCAAAATCACGGTGGTTATGTAGGACAGAGAGGAAAAGTTAATGTAGATGTTAGAGTAACAACATCTGGATTAAGTACTGAGGAAAACAATCAGTACATGACACTTGTGAAACAGTCAGATGATGCTTTCAAGGAATTGGTTGAGCATTATAAAAAGGTGGACGATCCAACGGTTATCGTGATGTTTGGAGATCACCAACCACCACTAGTTGAACAGTTCTACGAGACAATATTTAAGAAAAAGATGTCAGAATTTACTACAGAAGATACAGCTAATTGGTACTCAACACCATATGTTATTTGGGCAAACTATGATATAAAAGAAAAAGAAAATGAGGATATGAGCTGTAACTATTTGTCATCATACTTATTAGATATGATTGACGCTGATGTAACAGGATACAATAAATATTTGATGAACTTAAAGAAAAAACTTCCAGTTGTTACAGCGATGTTCTATAAAGGTGATGATGGTAAATTCTACGATGTAAATCAGAAGTCGAAGTACTCTAAGGATTTGAATGATTATGCAGTTATTCAGTACAATGAACTGTTTGATCAAAAGAATCGTGTGAATGATTTCTTCTTCTTGAAAGGCGGAGATTACTACATCGAGCCAAAGCAAATTTTCACTGAATGATTAAAAATACTGTGACAATATGAGGAAAGTCCGGTTAGAATCCGGCGCAGTCTATCCCTACTGTATTTGGGACGAACGGGAGAATGTTTCACAAACACCTTAGTAGGATGATCATAAGCCAGAGTGCTCAGTCGCGGTTTGAGTGTAGTTCGTAGGCAAGGCGAATCTATTCTAAGTCCAAACGGATTTAGTTAATTTAGATTACAAAGTCTTGCGAAAGCAAGACTTTTATTTTTAAGAAAACGGAGGAAGACAAAATGAAAAGAATTCTAAGTATTGTTTGTGCGATTGCATTAGCATTATCACTAGTAGTAATGCCAGTAAACACACAAGCAGCAACAGCAAAGGCAAAGTATGCTTACTTTACAGTTGAGAAAATTTCAATTGGACAAGGCCTTTTGGTAAAACCAATGAAAGTTGAGTTGTCTGACAAAGACACAGTAGCAAATGTGTTTGTTAAGGCAATGAAGGCAAATAAGATCGAATTTGAAGCAGGCGACTTGTCGGACATTTCAAAGTTTTATTTAACAAACATAAAAAAAGCAGACACTGGAAAAATAAATATTCCTGCTGCAATTTCAAAAATGCCACAGTATGATTATGACTGGGGCGGAGGATACAGCGGAACATACTATGCACCATCAAATGAGAAAAATGATGGTAATACAGCAGCACCAGATTTAGGAGCATACGCATATAATGCTATGGCTGGCTGGATGTTTGGTTTAAACAATGCAGCGCTAGACAGTGGGGCAGGTAGTGTGTTAGCAAAAGAGGGTGATGTTATTAGAACAAAATTCTCTGTATTCGCCTATGGTGCAGACGTAGGACTTGGATATGAAGGCGCAGGATCAACTTACCCAAATACAAAACTCGCAAACAAAGATGCATTAATTAAGAAATTGGCTGATGTTAAGGACGATAAAGAATATATGAGCATAGCTGCTGCAAAGAAGGCATATGATGAAGGTCTTAAAGTGCTAGAAAAATATGGTGCGACTGATACAGAAATAAAGGCAGCAGTAAGTGCAATTGAAAAATATCAAAACCCTTCAAAGAAAGTAGAACTTGCTAAAGCAGAGATTAAGAGCATTAAAAACGTTAAAGGAAAGAAAGCAAAGATTACTGTTAAAAAAGTAAAAAATGCTACTGGATATGCTTTCAAATATGCAAATAATAAAAAATTCAAAAAAGCAAAAACTACAACTACAAAGAACACAACAATAAAGACAAAGAAGTTTAAGAAAAAACAGACTTGCTACGCAAAAGTAAGAGCGTATGCTTTAGTAAGCGGACAAAAAGTTTACGGCAAGTGGAGCAAGGTGAAAAAAGTCAAAATTAAAAAATAATTATAGATAATGAAAAACAACATCATTAAAAGATTAATAATATTATGTTTAGCATTAGCAGTAGTTCTCTCGGGAACTACTGTTGATGCTAATATTGTTTTATCTAAAAAAGAGACTACAAAATATATAAATACAATTGCGCGCAGGCAAATGAATGTTGTTAAAAACCCTACTCATGATTCTGCAGGAGGAGAATGGACTGTGATGGGGCTAGCAAGAGCTGGCAAGATTACGAATGATTACAAAAATATATATAAGAATAATTTAAAAAAAGTTTTAGATGAGAGCCACGGAGAATTATCTACAAGAGCTTTTACCGAGTACTCGAGAACAGTGATTGCGCTTACATCGATAGGTGAAAACCCTTACAATTTTTATGGGTATGATGTTATAAGCCCTTTGGCAGAGATGGATAATGTAGTCAAGCAGGGCTTGAACGGAACGGCATATGCACTGATTGCGCTTAACAGCGGAGCATATGATGTCAACCCTAGAAATGGATACAAGGGAAAAGTTGGTGGCAGAGAAAAATATAAAGACCTGATGGTATCTTCGGCACTTCCTAAAGGAGGATGGGCGCTACTTAGTAAAACGGCGGATGTGGATATGACGGCAATTGCCATACAGTCGCTCATTCCTTACTATAAAAAAGACGAAGATGTGAAAAAAGTAATTGATAATGGAATAAAAGTTTTGTCCCAAAAACAAAAATCAAATGGAGCATTTGAATCAATGGGGAAAGAAAACTGCGAGAGCTGTAGTCAGGTTTTGACGGCGATTTCCTCGTTTGGAATAAGTGTGAAAGACAAAAGATTTGTGAAAAATGGAAAGACAGTGCTAGATGGATTGATGAAATACTATGATAACGGTGGATTTAAACATACCGATAGAACACTAGTGAATCAAATGTCAACGGATCAAGCATTCTACGCACTAGTAGCTTATAGAAATATTCTTGAGAATGATCCACCAATTTTCAACATGAAAAAAGTGGCCGTTAAAAAGAAGTATAGAAAACCCAGAAAACAGAAGAGTAGACAAATAAAAACAAAAAATGAAAACAATATCAAAAATGATAATAATATAAATGTAGAGAGCACGGCTCATAAAAAAAGCAAAAAGAAAAATAAAAACAAAGAAAAAATAACTACCACAAATGAGCCTACAACTGTTAATATAGTTAAGGAAACTACAGTTAGCAAAACAAAAGATGAAAAGGACTTAAGCGGACTTTGGTGGATTGGACTGGTAATTGTTGCATGCTGTTCGGTTGGAATAACGTTCTTTATTTTTAAAAAGAGAGGTTAAAATGTTTAGAAACAATAGAGTAGCAAGAATAGTAGCACCATTAATAATTATTGCCATTTTGGTTGTAGTGATGGAGTTTATTAACTCTAAAAAAGAGGAAAAGAAAGATGTAATTATCGGAAGCTGTAACATTTCTATAGATTGCAAAAATATTTTGGATAATAAAGATATTCTTGATTTAGAACTTAGAGATAAAGTTCCAAAAGATGGTATGATTTTGAAAAAGACAAAGGTGGATCTCCACAAGGGAGATTCAGCCTATGATATTTTGCGCAGAGTCACAAAAGATAAGAATATTTCAATGGAGAGTTCTGACACGGCAGGAAACAAATATGTAAAAGGAATAGATAACTTTTACGAATTTAGTTGTGGGCCACAGTCGGGATGGATGTATAAAGTAAATAATAAAATTCCGCACAAGAGTTCAAGTGATTATAAAATAAAAAGAGATGATGTAATATCATGGAAATTTACTTGTAAAAAAGGAGACGTGAAATAGAAGAATGAATGATGAGTTTGGGAGATTTCATCCTTTCACAAACTTAATATTTTTCATAGCGGTCATTGCATTCTCAACGTTTTGGATGCAGACTGGAATGATAGCCGTGTCGTTTGTATGCGCCACGGTCTATTATTTTATGCTTAAAAAAAGTGAGGGCTTAAGATACTTCATTATGGTTCTGATATCTATGGTGATTGCAGCCATGATTAATCCACTGTTTTCAC
>CAMZGB010000038.1 GCA_947306285.1 uncultured Lachnospira sp. | reverse complement strand
TGCAAGATGTCTTACAAGCTGACTGGCAAGATGTCTGACATTCGCCACAACCACCTTTTTTTACTGTATCGTTTAATGTCTTATCTGTAAGTGTTTTGATATGTTTCATAATACCCTCCAAAACGGCTTATTTCGAAACAAAAGTTCCTAAAAAATTATAACACAAAGGTGGTATTTTTCCAAACACTTTTTGCCCCATTTTTCCTATATATTATCGGCATTCTAGGGGGTAATTTCTTGACAATAATTACCCCTTTTTGTACAATCTTTTCTATAAATCGAACGGATTTATAAAAACTATCTAAAAGGAGGTCTATATGGACCCGATTAACATAGCAATGCTATGTATTTTAATTATATTATTACTATTATCGGCATTTTTCTCGAGCGCTGAAACAGCTCTTACTACAGTTAACCGTATGAGAGTTAGAATGCACGTGGAGGAAGGTAAAAAGAACGCTATAATCCTCACAAAAGTGCTTGAAGATAACCGAAAAATGCTTAGTACCGTACTAATTCTTAACAATATTGTTAATATCGCTGCTTCTTCTATAGCAACTATATTCACACAACGATTGGTTAAGAACATATATGTAAGTATTGGAGTAGGTATTTTCACCTTTATCCTTATCATTTTTGGTGAGATAATCCCAAAAACAATTGCAAGCATACATTCGGAGTCTATTGCTCTTCACTATGCAAGACCAATCAGATTTTTAATGATTCTCTTTACTCCACTTATTTTCATTTTAAATTTAATCTCTACTATCTTCCTAAAGATATTTAGAGTTAAAGTAAATCTGACTTCGAAGAAGATTACTGAAGGTGAACTTCGTACAATAATGGATGTTACTGAAGAGGAAGGCTTATTAGAGTCTGAAGAAGTCGATATCATTAACAATGTCTTCGACTTTGGCGACACAAAGGCAAAAGATATTATGATTCCAAAGGTTGATATTGTAATGGTATCAATTGATACTACTTACGAGGAATTCTTGGACATTGTTAAAAAGAACAAATTTACTCGTATGCCAGTTTACAAAGATAGTTCTGACAACATTGTCGGCATTGTAAATATAAAGGATTTGATTGTAAACCAGATTAGCAACGAGGAATTCGATATTTCAGAAATGATGCGTGATCCATTCTACACTATCGCTACTAAGGAGATTAACGATCTTCTATTTGAGATGAAAGAGGACGAATCTGGAATGTGTATCGTACTTGATGAATATGGTCAGGTAGACGGTATGATTACCCTAGAGGATATCTTGGAGGAGATTGTTGGCGATATGCGTGATGAATTTGACGCCGCCGAAGAAGAAGGTATCACAAAGGTTGGCGAGCACAGATATAAAGTTGATGGCTCCGTTAATATTGATGACTTCAACGAAGAGCTTGGAACCGATATTGATTCCGATCACTATGAGTCGGTTGGTGGTTTGATTATTGAACAGCTTGAGCGAATACCAAAGACGGGTGATGTTGTAAAGATTGATAATTGTAAATTTACAGTTATTGATATGGATTCTAACAGAGTTGAATCAGTAGCCGTTGATGTTATTCCAACCAAACCAAGAGAATAAAAATAAAAGCATTTGAGTTAACTCAAATGCTTTTTTTATGTCTTTATTTCTGTGGTAGTATTACCCACTCCATATATCTGTTATGCATATACTCATCTGGGTATGTCCTATCAAAAAACTTATCAATGCCATTAGTTGGTTTCTTGTCAATTACATATACAGGTTCTCTGTTTGGCACTTCTACCTTTCTTATTTCTTTGGATTCAGGACCACCTTTTTTAATAACCTCTTTATACTGCTTCTCTGTATGAACACTCTCTCTTTCACCCCATCTATAGAATGCATACATACTTACAGCCAAATTAACAACCATAAATACTGTGATAATCCATCCTGCAATCGTCCAACCTTTACCTTTCATCTTCATAAACAGTTTAGTTATAGGTGGTAATAAAAACTTTATAAATATTATTCCAAGTATACCCCAAGCTATGCTAAAAGGAACACTAATATATTTTGCAATTGTTAGATTACCAAGTGCTTCGTAATCCCATGATGTAGAATTTAGAAAGACTTCTTCAATAAATCCACATAGCCATTCTAATACAGAAGCCAAAATCAAATATACAACAAACGTAATTATAATATTATACTTGGCCATTTTTTTAGCTACAACATAAGACATTACTGCTCCAGCACCGTAAACTATGTTTAGATAACCCCAAACAAATGTAACATGGTTTTCCCATACACCTTTGTCGACAATAGCAAAAACGCCCTCAATTACTACGCCTAATAGACAACCTACAATAAATAGAAATACATAGTGATAAAACTTAGGCTTAAAGTTCATAATTTCTTGTTTACTCATTATAACTCCTTAATAGCTTGAATCTTTTCCCATAGTCTTCCCTGCTGTTCGTCGCAGTACTGACATCTATAAAGACCTTTTTCCTTGTCAGTTAAAACAAAGACATGCTTTAACTCCTGCTCTATAGATGTGATACATCTAGGGTTTTTGCAGTGAAGAACATTCGTAATCTTTTCTGGTAGTTTCAAATCTCTTTTCTCTACCAACTCTCCATTTTCAATTATATCAACAGTAATATTGTGGTCAATAAAACCGAGTACGTCAAAGTCCACGATATCAAGAGGTCCTTCTACCTTTATGATATCCTTACGGCCCATCTTCTCGCTCTTAGCATTCTTAATTATGGCAATCGAACAATCCAAATCTTCAAGATTTAGATAATGATAAATAGCCATTGCTCTTCCAGCCTGGATGTGGTCTAGTACAAAACCATTGTTAATCTGATCTACATTAATCATACTTCCACCTCCATAAGTTTAAGGATTAGAGCCATTCTCACATACACACCATACTGTGCCTGCTTGAAGTAAACTGCTCTTGGATCTTTATCTACTTTTACTGAAATCTCATTTACTCTTGGCAAAGGATGAAGAACTAGCATATCTTCTCTGGCATCTTTCATCTTCTCCTTAGTTAAAATGAAACTGTCTTTTAATCTTATATAGTCTTCTTCGTTGAAGAATCTTTCGCGTTGAACTCTTGTCATATAAAGGATGTCCAAATCGCCCATCGCTTTTTCTAGGTTAGTTACCTCTTCAAATTCGCATCCTGCTTCTTTTATAGCCTCGCGAATATAATCAGGCACCTTTAACTCTTCAGGCGAAATCAAAACAAACTTTACGTCATCGTATCTAAGCAAAGCATTGATTAGTGAGTGAACTGTACGTCCAAACTTCAAGTCTCCACAAAGACCGATTGTAAATCCACCAAGTTTTCCCTTAAGACTTCTAATTGTAAGTAAGTCTGTAAGAGTTTGTGTTGGATGCTGATGTCCACCGTCTCCTGCGTTTATAACAGGAATGCTTGCGTTGTTTGCAGCAACTAGTGCTGAGCCTTCTTTAGGATGGCGCATCGCACAAATGTCTGCATAACAAGAAACAATCTTGATTGTATCCGCTACACTCTCTCCCTTCGCCGCTGAACTTGATGCCGCTTCTGAGAAACCTAAAACTTGTCCACCAAGGTTAATCATAGCTGCCTCAAAACTCAAACGAGTTCTCGTACTTGGCTCATAAAAAAGTGTTGCAATCTTTTTGTTTCGACATGCATCTGCATACTTGTCTGGATTTTTCTCTATGTCATTAGCAAGGTCAAACAAACCATCTAACTCTTCTACTGACATATCCAAAGGACTAAGTAAATGTCTCATTGTTACCTCCATTTTTCAATTTGCCTAAAAATGGGCAAAAAAAATTTGGGTCGCAAATTTTTGTTATTCAAATGATACATTATAGAGAGCAATAATTCAAGCAGTTTTTGTCAAAAAATCACCACCAAATGAATTGGTGGTGATGATAATTATTATTTTATTTTTACCTTAAGCGACTTACTCCACTTACTATAATACTTCACGTCATAACAATACTTATATGATCTCACTCTTACGTATAAAGTTTTTTTGTTTTTCAGTTTTTTATTCTTTAATTTAACCGTAGTAGGCGAACCTTTAAATATCTTTTTGACTAGAGTTTTTTTATTCTTTTTAGCATTCTTTTTATTCTTATATATTCTAAACTCATAACCATTAACCCAATCACCTGGGAATAGTTCAATTGTAAGTTTTTTTGATTTCTTATTTTTATACGCCATATATAAAGTTGGTTTAGATTTGAGCTGATTTGCTATTGTTTGGTCTACTCTAATTTCATATGCTTTAACATAATCTACATATGTATGTGTTTCATAATCCTTTGAGTCTTCATTTTCTTTAACAAAAGTCCAACCCTCTGGATCCCTTTCTCCTCCCAAATGCGGATCCAAAGAACCGCGGAACATTAACATCATCGGTTGGTTAAATGGCCAAACAGCTATATCTTCAGTAGGATTTGTATTAGTTGAATAATTGGCAGGATCATATGTGGCTGATAGTTTATTATCTATATATAATTCAATTCTTTTATCATACCATCTCATTTTAAAAATATGAAACTTACTCTTGTCTATCATTTGCGCCCATATTATAGGCGAACTACTGTTTAATTCATTATACTTTCTTGTGTGAATTGCCTGGGTTAATAAATCACTGTGGTTTGAATACTCAAACAAATCAACCTCTCCACAAGTAGGCCAAATTTTTTCTTTACCTAAAAAATATGATAAGGAAGATACGCCTTTTCCAGGAGCCATTTTAGCCCTAATTTCTATTTCTCCATATTTAAAATAGACTTTATTTTTCGTATTAATACTACCAGTATAACCCGAGTCTATGACAACAGGTCCCTCATTACTAAATGATATTTGAGAAGTAATATCCAGCAATCCATTTTGAACGTTTACATTCTCCATTCTTGCAGTTGAATATTTTCTACTTCCCCATTGAGGCTCAATATCGCCAACATCAATATTCCAATTATTCGTATTCAAAGAATCTCCATTAAATTCATCACTCCAATAAAGTTTCCTAACAATTCCACTATTCTTATCTATTAAGTTTTCAGGATTACCTGAGCCATAGTATCCGGCAACACGTGTATTCATCTGAATGCCGAAGCATAAACTCAAACAAATAATTAAAGCTAATACTTTTTTCATAAGTTCCTCCTAGGTGTAACTAAGTGTTCCTATTGCAATTATACTATTTATTTCAGTATTAAAGTATAAATTTATAAAACAATTATCAATTTTATGATAGAATATTTTATAAGTGAGGTACAGATTATGAGTCACGAATATAAAAAACTAGAGGGATACATTGAATCCATTAGAGAAAAAACAGATATGAAACCTGATGTTGCTATCATATTAGGATCTGGTTTGGATGCATTTGTCGATTGCTTAGATAACCAAGTTGAACGAGGCTACAGAAAGATTCCAGGACATCCAATATGTACAAACGCAGCACATAGGGGACGTTATGTGTTTGGAAATATTAGAGATACAAACATTGTTGTTTTGGAAGGACGTCTCCACCATTACGAGGGGTATTCTATGAATGAAGTTGTCACTCCAGTTCGTGTAGCTAGAATGCTCGGTGCAAAGACATTGATTATTACTAATGCTGCCGGTGGAATTAATCTTGATTTTGATATGGGTACTATGATGGCTATCACAGATCAGATTGCAAGTTTGGTTCCTTCTCCTCTTGTCGGTGAAGATATAGAGGAACTTGGTTTGAGATTTCCAGATATGACATATATTTATGACAGGGATTTAACTGAGAATTTGGTTCAAACAGCTAATGACTTAGGTTATGAGATGAAGAAAGGTGTTTACATTCAAGATTCTGGTCCAAACTATGAATCCCCAGCCGAAGTCAAAGCTTACAGAACATGGGGAGCTGATGCAGTCGGAATGAGTACAGCTGTAGAGGCAATTGCAGCTCGCCACTGTGGATTCAAAATAGTCGGCTTAAGTTGTATAGCAAACAAAGCTGCAGATATAAACGACGGACCATTAGATGATGCAGAAGTCATAAGTGCTGTTAATGGAATTGCCGGAAAAGTGAATGAAATACTGATTAAGTTTATTGAAAAGAATAATTTCAAATAATAAAAAAGAATCTCGAAAGAGATTCTTTTTTATATGAGTAAAGCTGTAAGCCGGGTTCTGTCTAGGATGATCATCTATCTAGGCGCATAGTCACCTATACGCTCAAGCAACCTACCCGGAATCTAGCGGGCAACTATATGATTCCTGCTCGGTCTTGCTTCGGATGGGGTTTACACTGCCACTGATGTTACCACCAGCGCGGTAGGCTCTTACCCTGCCATTTCACCCTTACCACAAAGTGGCGGTATACTTTCTGTTGCACTTTCCTGAGAGTCACCTCTACCAGCCGTTAGCTGGCATCCTGCCCTATGAAGCCCGGACTTTCCTCGTGTGAAACACACGCGACCACCCACTTTACTCGAGTAAATAAATTACCATATCGTTTTATTATTTTCAAGTTATTCTTTAACTATTGAGCTTCCGCCCACAAACTCTCTCATTATTGAATTCTTTGGAATGTCATCCTCCGGTAGCGGTAATACATAATCCAAGAATTTTAATAATCTATTTGCTTCCAAGTATTCCGGTGAGTCCTCTGGAACACTAAACAACGCTGGTTCTGTATAAACTTTAAGAACAGATGGTTCAAATACCATAGCCGAATTAAAGATGGCATCTGCAGTGTCCTCATAAGGGAAGATGTATTTCTCTTCTCCTCTGCGAACTCTCTTCCACATTTCAATTGTAGTCTGTGCAGATTTTCCACGAGTCCTTAAATCTCTAACTAGTCTTCTTAACAATCTCCAGTCAGAAGCAGATATTCTGTTGTGCTCATCAATACGAAGCGGTGTCAAAGCACTAATATAGATCTTGTACTTTTTATCCGCATCCAACTTGTATGTCATCTCATCATTCAAGCAATGAATTCCCTCGATGACAAGAATATCATTCTCATCTAACTTCAGAGTTTTTCCACTCATCTCTTGAACGCCTGAGTCAAAATCATATTCAGGAAGTTCTACTTCTTCTCCATTTAGAAGCGCTTCCATATCATTATTAAAATGTTCTAAATCAAGAGCCTCTAAAACTTCGTAATCAAGTTTTCCTTCTTCGTCCACAGGATTATCTTTTCTATCCACAAAATAGTTATCAACTGAAATAGGATGAGGTTTCAAACCTTGTCCAACAAGTTGAATTGAAAGTCTGTGTGCGAATGAAGTTTTGCCCGACGAAGATGGTCCAGCAATCAAAACAAACTTAACACCATCTCGACTTGCAATATCTTCAGCAATATCAGCAATCTTCTTTTCTTGATATGCTTCTTGCACCATAATAAGATCGCTTACACTTCTGTCACAAATTTTATTATTAACGTGTCCAATAGTCGGAACACCCATCTTCTCAGCCCACTCAGTTGAATCTTTTAGCGCTTCAAAGTGTTTGTCCTCTTCTTTAAACTCTGGAATCTCTGTTGGATTCTTTGGCGTAGGCGTCTGTAAAACAAATCCATCTTTATATTTAAACAAATCAAAATATTTTAGAATGCCTGTTGAATATGCCATATATCCATAGAAATAATCTTCAAATCCACCTATGTTATAAATGTTTACTCTTGAAGATCTACGATACTTAAAAAGGTTTACCTTATCTTTCATCCCATAATTATCAAAGTGTTTAATGGCTTCAGTTACAGGGAATGTATTTTTCACAATAAGAATGTCTCGTTCAACAAGACTCTTCATCTCAGCTTTTACTTTTGACAGCAGTTCATCGGTCACATCCACATCACCATGAATCTCGCAGTATAGACCTTTTGACAAAGAGTAGTTCACTGATACTTTTTCAATGTTCTTTCCACCTGCAATTTTATATATAGCCTTAAGCATCATAAAAACAACGCTTCTTCTGTAGCAATCACTACCAATCTGATTAGCGGTTGTTATGAAATCTAAAGTGCAATCTTCTTGTACGGATTTTGTGAGCTCAGCCAACTTTCCATTATACATTGCAAGAATAATGTCGTTCTCATAATCATTTGCATATTCTTTCGCAATATCAACAATAGATGCATGCTCATCCACTTGTATTGTTTGATCTTGTAGTTTTACATTAAACATAATAATCTAATCCTTCTTTTATTAGTCTATACTTTCGTTCTACTTCTTTGTCTTCACGATCCAAAGAAGTAATAATTCTACTAAACTTGTTTAATTCAATATCTAAATACTCTTTCAAAGTTTTATCTTTGTTGCTTAAAAGAATTGGTCCAAATTCCAGCTCTACTTCTGAGTAATAAATCTCGCCCTTCTCGGCCTTGATGACAGGATAATATTTGCCTGCATCTTCTACCATCTTCTCGTCTATTATTTTATAACAATTTTCACAAAGAAATTCACGAACTAAATCCACTCTCTTGTGTGGAGATAAAACTAGTTCGTCGAAATCATAACACTTTGCTCGATTCAATATGT
>CAMZGB010000037.1 GCA_947306285.1 uncultured Lachnospira sp. | reverse complement strand
ATGACGAAGAGATTGGTGGCTACAGACTAAACACAGACTTCAAGGAAGTTAAGACAGACCTTGGAAGATTGTTTGGTTTCGCGTTCGGCCACAAAGAGAACGGAGCGGTGTTCTCACACATGGCTGTAATGTACTCAAACGCATTATACAAACGCGGCTTCGCCAGAGAAGGTTTCAAGGTAATTAACACACTTTACAAACACTGTATGGATTACACAAAGAGCGAAATCTATCCAGGAGTTCCTGAGTATGTAAACCAGAGAGGACGTGGAATGTATCACTATCTAACTGGTGCAGCTAGCTGGTTGCTACTTACAGTGCTCGAGGAGATGTATGGAATCAAAGGTAGACTTGGCGCTCTTAAGTTTGAACCAAAACTTCTAGCAGATCAGTTTGAAAACAATATGGCTTCGGCTAGATGTATGTTTAGAGGTGTGAACGTGAGAGTTACATACCAGAACCCATTCGGCTTGGACGCAGGGCAGTATAGGGTAAACGAAATCTATATTGACGGTGAGAAGTACGAGGGCGAATTGGAAGACACAATAGCAAAAGAGGATGTGGATAAGCTGGGTGATGAGGCACATATCACAGTTGTGCTTGGATAATAAATATAAAAAAGGAAGACAAACAGTCTTCCTTTTTTGATGCAATAAAAATATGAACACAACCACGAAAAAGTAGACCTAAATGTGATATCAAATCATTGCTATAAAAAACCAGAATGATATAATTTTATTATCAGGAAGCGAGGAGACTCGATCGGATAAAAATTTAATATTGAAAGGAGAAAATCATGAGACTTACTAAATTTAGCAAGAAACTGATTGCATATTTGTGTGCAATCGCAATGGTAGTGACATCATTTGCTTTTACACCTAGTCAAGATGTAAACGCAGCTACATCAGAAACAATAGATGGTATTACATATACTGTTACTGATGGTGCACAAGGTGATTGGACCGGTATAGTCACTCAAGGTATTTTTGACAAAGCGAGAATTCATTGGGCTTGGGGTAAAGCAGTGCAAGCAGATTCCATAGCAATAACTGTAGATGGAAAGGAAGTTACTGCTTTAGGTGCAAATGCCAATGGAGTTCATGTTACGGTTGCATCTGTTAAAGATGCAGTTAATAGTGAACTGGGTGATTATGTTATCAAAATAACAGCTGTTTCTACAAATGATGAACAATTAATGTGGACAGCAGATCTTAAGATGGAGGAAGCTGGTCCTACAACTACTCGAGACCCTAGTGTTATTAACTGGGTAGATATTCCAAATAGTGATGGGCTTCAGTATGATGATAGAACAAATGCAAAGGTTATTAATGTTCAACAACCTGGATGGCCAGGTTTAACAAAGCCTGGTGTTTATGTTGAACCACCATCAAGTGCAGGAGCGCCTATAACAGTTACTATTGACGGAGTACCATTTAGTGTGGTGCAAGGAGATAATGGACCGTTCTATGTACAAGGTGCAGGAATCCTTTACTATGTTGACACATTCGTTAATCCAGAGACAACTATAGTTGTAGATTATGCTGCTTATGGTGAAGATACGTTAGTAATTAAAAATACTAAAGCATCTCCAACAACAGAAGCACCTACAACAGTAGAACCAACAACAGTAGCTCCAACAGAAGAGCCTACAGAAGCACCAACAACAGAAGCACCTACAGGTGAAACGGAAGAGCCAACAACAGTAGCTCCAACAGAAGAGTCTACAGAAGCACCAACAACAGAAGAGCCTACTACAGAGGAGCCAACTACAAAGAATCACAATCCTCAGGATTATTATGATGCTTGGGTAGATACAGATAGAAACCTTGCTCCTTTGGGAACAGCAAATGAATCTAACCATAAGGAAGGAACATTGGCACAGCTTAACGATAAGGAAATCGGATTATGGACTAATTATGAGGGCGTACATGTAAGTACTGAAGGTCATTCAAATGGTTATGTTGGTATCACATTAAATAAAGCATATGATGCAGCAAGCATCGACCAAGTAGTTCTTTATTGGAGAACAGCAGACGGTAACTTCTATCCAGCTAATGGATATACAGTACAATTTGGTTACAAGGGAGTATTTACTACAGTAGATACTTTTGCAAGTTCAGAGTATCCAACAGAAGGAACAGTTGCTACCTGGACTGATGATGGAAGATTTGTAACAGATACAGATTTCACAAGCAATAGAGTGGAGTCATCGCCAGTTGATGAAATTAGAATTTATATGGATTCAGCGGCCAATTATGGCGCACAAATAAGAGAAATGTGTGTATTCTCAGAGAATCCTCAGGATGCACCTGCACTTCCAAAGGCAGACGATGTGGCATCAGTTAGTGCTTCAAGTCCAGACTATGGAAAAGTTTCATATTCATTCGTAGCCGGCGAAGGACAAGATGATTACACATATAATGCTTATATGGGAACAACTCTTATTGGTGAGAATGTTCTTCCGGATAAAGAATATACTGTTTCAGGAATTGACCCAGGAACATATGAAGTTAGAGTGATTTCATTAGCACCAGCCCATGATCCTTCAGATGGAGTGCTTAGTGAACTATTCACAGTAAAAGATCCTATTGAATTATTCAGTAGTTATTATAACTTTGCTCCATTAGGAACAATCACAGCAGTCACATCATTCTATGATGATAGATATGATCTTGATACAGCACAGGTTGCTATTGATAAAACACCAGAAGCCGGCGAAGGACCTACTCAGTGTCTAAGAACTGGCGCTGATTTGGCAGCAACGATTGATATTGATTTAGGAAAACAATATAAAGTAAGTGATTTGAAGAAAATTGTTCTAGCATATACTAACTTTAGAACATATGCTGCAAATACAGAAATAGGAATATCATCAGATGGTGAAACTTATGTGCAAGCAGCTAATACTACTGGATACTATTGCAAGACAGATGGACAGCTAGACACTAACTTAATTGAGAATGAAATCAAAGATTCTGATGAAACATTCCGCTATGTAAGAATCAATCTTTCAGGAGGAGCAAATAATTATGGTTATGTAGTAAACCAGATTGGCATCATCATCGAAGATGGAACAGAACCAACTACTACACCAGAACCTACAACAGAAGAACCTACAACAGTTGAACCAACAACAGCAGCACCAGCAGAAAACTGGAAGGAAATTCCTAATGGAAGTGGAGATCCAGTAGGCGATAACTTCTTCTATGATACAGATTCTGTATCAGAGAATCTTGTTGTAAACAATGTTCAGAAAAAGAATGAAAAAGTTGTAGTTCATGTGTGGAACAAAAAAGCAGCGTTTAAGACAATTACTATAAATGGTCAGAGTTCGGCAAGTGAGTTAGAAGGTGCAGGAGCATTCGTTCTTGTTGCTGAATTAGGAAAGAATATTAATCTAATTGAACTAACAGACGTTAATGGAGATAATTATTCAGTTCGAATTAAGAATGATAATCTTCCACCAGAAACTACCACAGAAGGCCCTACAGAGGAGCCTACTACAGGACCTTCATCAGATAACTTACTAGAGGGCGCAGTATATGAAGGATATATTGGTTCAGATTGGGCTTACATTAGTGGAACTATTACCCAAAGTGGAGATGTAGTTACAGCTAACATCACAAGAGCTGGTGGTGGCTGGGCAGATGGTATCTGGGGAGGACAAATCAAATCTCCAGTTGTTACAGTAGAAGCGGGACAGAAATATATTTACACTGCCACATTAACATCTACAAAAGATAAGGTCATTAGAGTGAAAGTTGCAGGAAAAGATAATAGTGAAATTAGCTTTGAAACTATTACCTTGACGGCAGGAGAAGAGTATAATTATTCAGTTGAATTTGATTCACCTGATGATGTGGCACAAATTGTTTATGCTTTGGGAGCAGCAAGTGAAGAAGAAAATCCTGATCTTGCATTTATTCTCACTGTAAAGGATCAGGTTCTAAAGAAAATCGAAGCTCCAACAACAGTGGCTCCAACTACAGAAGAACCAACAACAACTGCACCAGAGCCAACAACAAAAGCTCCAGAAACTACAACAGCTGCACCAGAGCCAACTACAATCGCTCCAGAGCCAACAACAATCGCTCCAGAGCCAACTACAGTAGCTCCAGAGACTTCAACAGGCCCAGACGAGCCAACTACAATCGCTCCAGAGCCAACTTCAACAGGACCAGATGAGCCAACTACAATTGCACCAGAGCCTACTACAAAGGCTCCAGTAGTTACTACAAAGGCTCCTACACCAACTACTAAGAAGAAAGTTAAGGCACCTGGCAAGACTAAAGTTAAGAAAGCGATTAAGAAAAAGAAATCACCTAAGAAGATTAAGGTAACACTTAAGAAGGTGAAAGGTGCTAAGGGCTACCAGATAGCTATCTATAAGTCGAAGAAGAACGCTAAGAAGAATAAGAAAGCTATCAAGAAGAAATACTTCAAGAAAGCCAAGTTCACAGTTAAGTCTAAGAAGTTCAAGAAGTATAAGAAACTATATGCAAGGGCTAGGGCTTACGCGTTGGACGGCAAGAAGAAAGTATTTGGTAAGTGGTCCAAGATCAAAAAAGTTAAAAATAAAAAATAAAGGTGAACGCTAAAGCAAGTAACCAATATTGAAAGAGATGCGGCATTCATTGCCGCATCTTTTTTGCAACAAAACAGAATCTACATAAAAAACACTATTATAGAAGAAAAACAAAACGATATAAATGTGAGCATAAAAACGAAGTCCTTGTTATTTAAAAATTTGAGTGTTAAAATATATGTATGAGAATGGAGAATTCTCTCCATTTGTGTACGGAAAAGGAGACTGGTTATGAAATATAAACTGGTTTTAGTTGCAATTACAATAATGGCGTTGATGTCAACGTTTGTTTATGTTGGTGCGGAAACAGAGACTACATCTCTTAGTCCTGGTGACAACCCTGGAAACATTATTGATAATCCATGGGCGCACCTTTTTACAACTACGCCTACCACCACACCGGAACCTACTACCACAGAAGAACCTACTACAACGGATGTTCCAACTATACCAGACACTACTACACCAGAAAGCACAACAGCTTCAGTAGTTACAGTAGTGATTGATGGTGTCGATTGTGGAACTGTACAGCCTGGTGGTTCATTTACTTTGCCGGCAGTGGCTAGATATGGATATTTGGTAGGAGATAAACTATACAAACCAGGATCTACTATTGAAAACATCTCAAGTGAATCTGGAACACTTGCTATTGATTCTATTAATAGCATAGAGATGGAAATGGCAAACGGAGCAGCCATCAGAATTGATGGACTTGCTGGAATTAGATTCTTAACACAAATTAAATCTATCAAGACATGTGATAATAGAGAAGTTAAAAACTGTTTAAACAATACATCAGTTTTTAAATGCAAAACATTGTTAGTTACAAGCGAGACATATTTTGATGAGTTGTCAGAGGAATTAACACTAGAAGAAATTGAGAATGTTTCTTGCACAAACTATTTGAATTTAGAGAATACTGGATGGTACAAAGATGTAGTTGGCTATTATTGTGCAGGTATTATAAACATTAAGCAAGCCAACTGGACTAGAGATTTTGTTGCCAGAGGATATATTGAAATGAATTTCGAAGGTGGCGATGAAGAGATTGAATATGCAGACTTTAATGCAACTGCAGGACCACCATTTAGAAATATTAAGGGCGTGGCACAAGCAATTAAGAATACACCAAGTGAATATAATGCCCTAACAGAAGACGAAAAGGCACGAGTTGATACATATGCTAGTTATGAGGATTAAAAGATTGAGATAACTAGTTACCACAAGTAGAAGGAGGAGTTCATAATGAAAAAGTTACTAGTATTTGTGATTACAATAGCTATGGTTAGTTCAAGTGTAGTTTTTGCTGATGCAATGGACCCAAATGAGCATCCAGGTGATATTATTGATAATCCATGGGGAGATATGTTTACAGAGACAGCAGAAACCATAACGGATTTGCCATTTGATGAATCTACAACTGCACCTGATGTTACTACAGAAAAACCAGATGTTACTACTGAAAAGCCAGACGTAACAACAGTTAAACCTGATGTAACAACAGTTGCACCAGAAGTAAGCACAACAAAGTCAGAAGATACTTCATATCATCCAGATGAACCAACTACACAGGCAGAAGAGCCAACTACTATACCTGAAGCTTCTACAAAGGCTCCAGTAGTTACTACAAAGAAGTCTTCGAAGAAAGTTGTTAAGGCTCCTGGCAAGGCAAAAGTTAAGAAAGCTACTAGAAAGAAAAAATCTGCAAAGAAGATTAACATTAAACTTAAAAAAGTTAAACGTGCAAAAGGATATCAAGTAGCAGTATATAAATCGAAGAAGAAAGCTAAGAAGAATAAGAAGGCTCTCAAGAAGAAATATGTAAAGAAAGTTAAATTTACACTTAAGTCAAAGAAATTCAAGAACAAGAAGAAACTATATGTAAGAGCAAGAGCTTACGTATTGGATGGCAAGAAGAAAGTATTTGGCAAGTGGTCTAAGATCAAGAAAGTAAAAATCAAAAAGGCAAAGAAAAAAAGATAAAGTAATGTGTTATTGATTTTTAACTAAAACTGTGATATATATTTAGACAGTATTAGAAATAGAGGGAGCGTATTATGAAAGAGTATAAAGCACCATATTTTGAAAGTATATATTTCGATGTAGACGAAAGAATCATGAAGGGCGAGCTTCCAAACGAGGGAGAAACTGGAGAAAACCCATGGCCAGATGATTTCGTTTCTGGCGGAGAGACATTTAATGGACTTTCATTTAAGGCGTAATTAAAAATGTGAATATTTTAAAAAGCACGGTTGCAAAACCGTGCTTTTTTATGGTAAAATCTAGTTAGATAATCGGATAGTATATCCTAGTACAAGTGTACCCTTTTTTAGGGTGTATTTGTGATTTTTAAAACGGAGAGAAACCGAATAATTAATAGTTGCACAAATTTATCCGATAAGGTGTTTTTGTGCGCTTAATAGACCAAAGGAGGGAAGACGATGAGAGGAGCAAAGAAAAAACTAATTGCCATAGTAATGGCTTTAGCTTTGGTTGTTTTGGGCATTAGCTTTGTACCAGAACAGACAAAAGCAGCTGATTCAGGCACAGTTACTCAAAGTGAGACTTGGGTAGGTGGTACAGCATGGCAGATCAAAACTAATGTTTTGAATGACACATATACGGGAGCAAATTCTCAAGTAGGTTTTGCATATTCACCTGTGTATAGTGCAAACTGGCCACCAATGCATAGATTGCAAGCTATGCAATCTTTTACCACAGGCACTACTTATAACTTTACTATTAAAATTAGAATGTCAGGAGGACAGATAGATGCTGATAATATTTGGTTGTCTGATGGTACTTTAAATAGCCCAACAGCGGGTGGAAGTGCAGATAAAGGAAAGGCTATTGCAACTATAGATTCAACTGTTACAGCAGGCAATGATGTAGTGTTCACAGGAACATGGACTCCGTCTATGTCAAGTCCGCACTTATTTGTCATTATTTATTGGCCGGGAAGTGGACTAACATTCACTGTTAATCAGTTTGATGTTACAGAAGTGACTGGACCTATTACTACCACTACCACAGCAGCACCTACCACAGATGTAGGTGGTTATTATGATGCTAAATCAGATGGTAGTTGGCATACGATAGGCGAAAATGGTTTCATGTATAAACTAAAAAGTGGAATGACTGGCTCTAAATATAAGGGCGGAACATCTGCTTCTGATCCTTTAGATTTGAAAGTTGGAACATATGTAGGAGCTGATCATGACTTTGAGACTAAGTCACCAGTCTTTAATGTTATAGCAGGTCATCAATATCAATTAACTTATAATATAGCTAATGTTGGAACTAGTAACCAAGGAGCAACGGTATATGCTACTGTTACTGATGCTGATAATGATACATCAGATATCGTATCCAACTATAACAATAAGATATCCATTGCCAAAGGCACAGATGAAGATATTGTTTTGACATATACGGCACCTGCTTCAGGAAGAGTATTTTTTAAATGTAATATGGGTTGGACAGCATCCGAGTTTGTACTCACACCTACTAATGAGGATACTACCGTAACTACTACGGCAGAGCCAGGATATAGTGCAGCCACATTAGGTGCATGGACATTTGCGGATGATCCTGGAACAGCTGGTTGGCAGTACTTTATACATGCAAATTCAACAGGTTCTACATATAAGGGTGGAACAGCAATGAATGATCCATTATTTATTAAATATGGACAATATGTTCCGGACGCAGACTATTCATGTATGGCAAGAAGTCCTATTACAACAGTAACAGCTGGAAATGAATGTACGGGAACCATTTCAATCACATCAAGTGAAGATATAGGACAATCAGGAGCTCAGATAGTGGGCGCATCAGTGTACGCATATGACAGCAGTACAGGAGATTATACATGGTTAGCAAATTCAGAGGAACCAAGTACAAATGTTGTTGCTAATGTAAAGAAAACATTCAATTTCAGTTACACGGCACCTCAGACAGGTAAAATTGTTTATATATTGACAACAAGCTATACGCCAGTGGCTACACTCAAGTTTGAAGCCACTCATAGTGAGGAACA
>CAMZGB010000036.1 GCA_947306285.1 uncultured Lachnospira sp. | reverse complement strand
GAATACCTGCAATCGCTAATATACTACCTTGTATCACAAAACTGTTTTTGTTAAATCGTTTGCTTTGTGACATTAATTAACCTCTAAATATTAATTAGCTTTAGTTTCAACTTGTTTTGGCTTTTTCTCGCCTTTAAACTTTGTTTTCTTCTTGTCTTCTTTCTGTACTATTTGAATAAATGTTTTACCATTATTAAGAGTAATTTCTTCTCCATTTTCATCATAGTACTTTGTCTGTCCAGACTTATTTTTATCTTTATGCCATGTAATCTTCATGGCTTTTCCTCTAGTTACATACCATCCTTTACCATCACCTTTTTGAGTCATCTTTAAGCTCTTTCCATCTGGATAAAGAACAGTCTTAACATATTGGATTACAATATTTGTACAAGATAATTGTTTCTTGTTTACAGCATCAATATGTTTATTGCCATATTGATATCTATAATACTTCTTTTTATCAGGATTGTATTTGTACATTGCATTATTGTAACTGTAACCAACTATAACCTTCTTCGAAGCATCTTCTCCATCGGTTATCTCAAATGGTTTATCTATATCAGCAAATTTAAATACACCAGAGAAATCATCTTTATGATTCTTTCTATATTTTAGTTTCTTTCTCTGCTTGATTAATTTCTTTCCATCCGCATAACAGTTATGAGGGGCTGGTTTATCACTAGTTCTATAATAAGCATTTTGACCTTTCCAAGAATTAATCACATCAATCTTACCTGATTTTAAGAACTTTTTAGCATATTTTGATTGTCCAAAATGACAGTATATTGAATCCCACTCTTTAGACATATATGCAAAATAAATTCTACAACTTCTTACAGAGCCAATTCTCTTCATCTTATCAGGCTTTTCAAATAATGCCATTAGACGAGTAATGCTTCCTTCCACTGGTGATTCATAAATAATAGATGCTTTGCTAATTGAATACTGTGGAATAGCATCTTGAATATTATTAATCATTACAGCATAAGGTCTTCTTTTAGCATCTGCTTCTTTAATATAATTTCCAGTTAAGAAGCTTCTTGCCATACCAGCATATGGATCTGTCGTGGTGGATTCAGCAACTGTAGCAGTTTCATTCTTTGGTTCCTTGTGCTGTTTAATATAGAAATACGCAGCCGTACCAGCTCCAGCAACCAAAACTACAGATATAATTGCTGTGATAATTTTCACTTTCATTTTAATCCCTCCTAATATTTAAATTATTTAAAATGGATTCCTGATCAATCTCCATAGTTTTTCTTTCTTCTTCATTCATATGGTCATAACCAAACAAATGAAGCATACTGTGTGCAATCAAAAAGGCGAATTCTCTTTGATGTGAATGGCCATATTCTTCAGATTGCTCTAATACTTTATCATAAGAGATTACAATATCTCCTAAAACCAATTCACCTGATTCTGGATTAAAATTAAAATCATTATCTTCAATTTTCGAAAAGTCTGCTGGTTTATCAAACTCTATCGCTGGAAAAGATAAAACATCAGTAGGTGAATCAATATTTCTTGTTTCTTTATTTAAAACTAAGACTTCATCGTTATCTGTTATTAGAAGATTAACCTCGCAATCATATGGGCATTTCACAAAGTTTTCTGCTTCATCTATTACTTTACAGGCAATATCTTGATAATCAATTTCTATAGGATTTTTGTATTTATTATCAATATAAATCATAAATATTTAATCTAAATTGGAATTATTTTTTCTTCTTTCTTTCAGCCATTCTTTTGTCATACTCTTCATAAGCCATGACAATCTTTTGAACAAGTGGATGTCTTATAACATCGCTGTTATCAAGACACATAACCCCGATATCATCAACATCTTTCAATACCCTTAATGCTACATCTAAACCTGATACTGCATCTTTTGGTAAATCTTTTTGAGTTCTATCACCAGTAACAATTACTTTTGATCCAAAACCAATTCGAGTTAGAAACATCTTAATTTGAGCTGGTGTAGTATTCTGAGCTTCATCCAAAATAATGAATGCGTTATCAAGTGTACGACCTCTCATATAAGCTAAAGGGGCAACTTCAATTATTCCTTTTTCACAATTTGAAACAAAACTCTCTGCGCCCATAATCTGATACAAAGCGTCATACAAAGGTCTAAGATAAGGATCTACCTTCTCTTGTAAATCACCTGGTAAAAAGCCCAGATTCTCCCCTGCTTCAATAGCAGGTCTCGTTAATATAATTTTATTAACTTCATTATTCTTCAAAGCTGAAATAGCCATAGCCATAGCAAGGTATGTTTTACCTGTACCAGCTGGACCAATACCAAATACAACCATTTTTTCCTTTATAAGATCTACATATTTTTGTTGGCCTAGCGTTTTTGGTTTTACAGGTTTACCCATTGCAGTACGACATATTATGCTATCGTCTAACTCTAAAAGAGCTGTATCATTGTTTTCAAAACACAAAGACAAAGCGTAGTCGACATTTTGTTCCGTAATATCATTACCACGCTTTGATAATTCAATTAGTTGGTTAAATACGCTTTTGGCTCTTTTTGTAGCATCTTCACTACCAACAATCTTTACATTTCCATCTCTAACGGTAATAGAAACATGTAAAGTCTTTTCAATCTTTTTAATAAAAGAATCGTATTGGCCAAAAACGTTTCTAGCATGATTGGAAGGTATATCCATAATACTTTCAATATTGCTCATATAAACCCACCTTTATTTTTCTAGTTATATTTTACCATAAAATACAATATATGGTAGTTTTTTATACCTAAAAACACTAAAAATTGTGTATTTTAGTAAAATTTTGCACTAAAAAAGCAGAAATAATAAATATTTCTGCTTTTTTTATTAATATTTGCGCTTTCTAGCCGCTTCTGATTTCTTTTTACGTTTAACGCTAGGCTTTTCGTAATGCTCACGCTTACGAATCTCCTGTTGGATACCAGCCTTAGCAACGTTTCTCTTAAAACGTCTTAAAGCGCTATCAATTGATTCTCCATCTTTAACTATAACTGTTGACATTTCTTCTACCCTCCCTTCAATTTTAGATTCCTAAAACTGTAGGTATTGTGTAAAAACACAAGAGTTATTATATCATAATTTGTTACCTCGTCAAGAAGAAATTAGATGGAAAAACCACCTATTTTTTATAGTACTTTTTCTTCATCGTTTTCTTTTTATAAACAGAATTTGAATTTGCAACTGTATATGATCTAACAGTCATAACATCATCATAATAAGCCACAAGTTTTGTTCTGATCATTGCTCCATAATAATTTGTACTACCAAAATCAAAGTAAACAACTGGTATTCTTGGAGCATCGGTTCTTACTTTTGCATAACCTCTACATGCGGAGTAAATCTTAAGTTTATCAGGGTTATTTACAGAATCGCGTATCTCTTTGTATGCTCTTCTAGCTAATTTTTTGTAGTCAGTTACAACTGTTTTAAGTCTATATTTTACTTTACCCTTTTTAGCAGTAAGAGTAACTCTTCCGCCTTTTTTAGCCTTAATCTTTCCTGATTTTTTCTTTATGCTTACTTTTTTCTTCTTCGAACTAGACCATTTTGGTTTTTTTACTCCAACAGGTTTTGGAGCTTTTTTCTTACATCCTTTTGCAATATACCAATATCCTCTAGTAATGTGTAAAGTATATTTTGCTGTATTACCACCAGCCATAGTCAAACTAATAACTGTCTTTCCATATCTTTTAGGATATACATATACTTTTCCAGTATTGTCAGAGTAAAGAGACATAGATGCGCTAGCCATTTTAGGTGTACTGTTCTTCATTCTAAGATGGCTATTTGCGTAGTCATAAGTTCCAGTATATGTAAATGGTATTGATACACTATATACATCTGAAAATCTACCAGACGATTTTGGAAATCTAACTTTACTAGCACCTACGTAAGTAACTTTAAAAGTATATTCTCCTGTTCCATTTAAAAGTAGATAATATCCAGTTCCCTTTGGTAGATATACAGTTGTATCACTTGGCGCATATGTATATGGTTGATATGCTTTTTTCTCAGTAGCAATTCCCCATCTCACGCTTCCACTCTTTGAAGAAATAACTACTTTTATATTTGCATTACTTCCAAGGTTGAACTTATAACCATGAAAATTCTCACTTTGATATGTCCCTTCAAACTTAGCTGTAATCTGCTTTCCAAAAGTCAAATTAAACTCTTTAGATTCAGCTTTAACAGATTTTGAGTCATATCCAATAAAGCAAGTCGTCACTAAAGCTATTGTTAATATAAACGATATAATTTTTTTCATATTTTTATCCTCCACAAATTTGCTAGAATAATTATATCATAAAAAAAGGATGGTGTATAAACCATCCTTTAATTCTTATTTAAATTTTACAGCCGTACCATATGCGAAAAGTTCTGATGCACCCTCCATGATACTTGATGAACCATAACGAATGCCAACAATTGCGTCTGCGCCCATTCCTTCAGCCATCTCGACCATTCTCTGAGTAGCAGTTTCTCTAGCTTCAGAAATCATCTTCATGTAAGAACCAACTTCACCACCAATAATACTCTTTAAGCCAGCACCCAAATCTTTAAAAGCATTTTTAGACTGAACAGTGTTTCCGTTTACCAATCCAACAATTTCAAATTCTTTTCCTGGTACTTCATAAGTTGTAGCTAAAATCATTGTGTGTCCTCCTATATAAAATTATTTATTTTAACTGTGACTCTCACACAGTATAAAATCAAAAAGAGTTAAATGATTATTTGATCTGATTTTCCAAAACTTCTGCAGCCTTTTCAACTACATCATCAGCTCCAGCTGGATTCTTACCACCAGCCTGGGCCATATTTGGACGACCACCGCCGCCACCGCCAATAAGACTTGCAAGTTCTTTAATCATATTACCAGCATGTGCACCTGCATCTATAGCAGAGTCCGTTGCAGTTATAACCATATTCGCTTTATCATCCATTGACGAAACAAGAACAATCACACCTTCACCTAGCTGCTCTTTCAATGAATCACTTAGGTTTCTGAGTTCATTCATGTCTATGTTCTCTAGTTTTTTAGCTAATAGTTTAACATCAGATACTTCAACAACATCAGATAAAGCATCGCCAACAGAATCTGAAGCCATCTTAGCTTTCAACTTCTCGTTCTCGCTCTCAACAGCCTTAATCTCTTCATTCATTGAAATAATCTTTGCAACTAAATCGTTAGTTGTTGTCTTTGCTTCTTTAGCAGCTTCGTTCAATGTATTTTCTAAATCTTTATAATAATCCATCAATCCAGTTGATGTTAAAGCTTCAATTCTTCTTACACCTGAAGCAATACCTGTCTCAGATACAATTTTGAATGAAGAAATAATATTTGTATTAGAAACATGTGTACCACCACAAAGTTCAATTGAGAAATCACCCATAGCAACAACGCGAACAGTCTTGCCGTACTTTTCGCCAAACAATGCTGTTGCGCCAGTCTCTTTTGCTTCTTCCATACTCATCTCACTAGTAATTACATTAAGGCCACGAACAATTTGTTCATTAACTATATTTTCAACTTTTGAAATTTCTTCTGGAGTCATAGCTTGGTAATGGTTAAAGTCAAAACGAAGTCTTGAGCCATCAACATAAGAACCAGCCTGTTCAACATGATCTCCTAGAATCAATTTCAAAGCCTTCTGTAATAAGTGAGTTGCACTATGGTTTTTAGCAGTTGAATTTCTATTAATTGCATCAACTTTTAGTTTTGCAAAATCTCCAACTTTAACGGTACCAGAAACAACCTTACCAACATGGCCAGCCTTTTCTCCAGGAAGTTTTATAGTTTCTGTCACTTCGAACTCACCATTTTCAGTTGTTATTGTTCCCATGTCACCTTTCTGTCCACCCATTGTAGCGTAGAAAGGTGTCTCTTCAACTATAATTGTTCCAACGTCACCTTCGTTTAACTCGTAAACAATATCAGTCTCAGAAGTGAGTGCTGTAATTTTAGATTCATTCTCTAACAATTCATAACCAACGAAAATTGATTTCAAAGATGTGTCTAACTTCTCATATACTGTGGCATCAGCACCCATATAGTTAGTTTCTTTACGAGCCTGTCTAGCAGTTTCTCTTTGAACTTCCATAGCCTCGTTAAAACCATCTATATCAACTTTATATCCCTTTTCCTCTACAATCTCAATTGTAAGTTCAAGCGGGAATCCATATGTATCGTAAAGCATAAATGCATCTTTGCCACGGACTGTGTCTTTATTATTCTTTTCAATCTTTTCGCAAAGCTCACTTAGCTTTTGAAGACCTGTATCAATTGTCTTGTTAAACTTAGACTCTTCTTCCTTCAATACATTAAAGATCATGCTTTTCTTGTCTTCAAGTTCTGGGTATCCAACTTTTGAAGACTTGATAACTGACTCCGCCAAAGGAATCAAGAATTCCTCATTAATTCCAAGAAGTTTGGCATGTCGACAAGCACGTCTAATCAAACGTCTAAGTACATAACCTCTTCCTTCATTCGATGGAATAATACCATCTGAAATCATAAATGTAGCTGAACGAATGTGATCTGTAATAATTCTTATTGAAACATCCCACTCGTGTTTATCTTTATACTCTTTTCCTGAAATCTTTGAAACATGTTCTCTAATCGCTCTGATTGTGTCCACGTCAAAGATAGATTCAACATCCTGAACTGCTGTAGCAAGTCTCTCAAGACCCATACCAGTATCGATGTTCTTCTGATCTAGTGTAACGTAGTTTCCTTTGCCGTCGCCTTCGAATTGTGTAAACACATTGTTCCACACTTCAATATAACGATCGCAATCACAACCTACAGTACAGTCTGGTTTTCCACAACTATACTTCTCGCCACGATCATAATAAACTTCAGAACATGGTCCGCAAGGTCCTGCGCCGTGCTCCCAGAAGTTATCTTCTTTATTAAATTTAAAGATTCTATCTTCAGAGATACCAATTTCATCACGCCAAATTGCGAATGCTTCGTCGTCCTCTTCGTAAACTGATGGATATAGTCTATCTGGATCAAATCCAACAACCTCAGTTAAGAACTCCCAGCACCAATGAATTGCTTCAGTCTTGAAGTAGTCGCCAAAAGAAAAGTTTCCAAGCATCTCAAAGAAAGTACCATGTCTATCTGTAATACCGATGTTTTCAATATCACCAGTTCTAATACATTTCTGACATGATGCCATTCTTGTGCTAGGTGGAATCTCTTTTCCTGTAAAGTATGGCTTTAATGGTGCCATACCAGCATTTATAAGTAGCAAACTATTGTCATTCTCTGGAACCAAAGAATAACTCTTTACTACTAAATGGTTTTTAGACTTAAAGAAATCTAAAAACATTTGTCTTAATTCATTTAGACCATATTGTTTCATAATTATTCACCCTTTATCTGATGGAAAACTTTCTTACCCTTCTTAAGTAAGATAACTCCATCTTCATTGTAATCGTCTGTTGTAAAAGCAGCGTCAATCTCAGTAACCTTTTCACCATTTACTGATACGCCGTTTTGTTGAACTAATCTTCTTGCTTCACCTCGCGACTTAGCAAGTTCTGCATCAACGAGTAAAGTTAAGATGTCTTTACCTTCGTCTAACTCGGCTTTTGGATAAGTGGTAGTTGGAATGTCTCCAGAAATACCACCGTTTGCAAACATAGCTTTCGCGGCAGCGTCAGCTTTCTTCGCTTCCTCTTCGCCATGAACTAGGTTTGTCAATTCGTAAGCCAAGATTTCTTTTGCTTTATTAAGTTCACTACCTTCCCAAGATTCCATCTTTTTAATTTCGTCAAGAGGTAGAAATGTTAACATCTTCAAACATTTGATTACATCAGCATCATCTACATTTCTCCAGTACTGGTAGAAATCGTATGGAGATGTCTTTTCAGGATCTAGCCATACAGCACCTGAAACAGTTTTACCCATCTTCTTTCCTTCTGAATTGAGAAGCAAAGTGATTGTCATAGCTGATGCATCTTCGCCCAACTTTCTCCTGATTAGCTCAGTACCACCAAGCATGTTGCTCCACTGATCGTCTCCACCAAACTGTAGATTACAACCATAATCCTGGAATAACTTATAAAAGTCGTAACTTTGCATAATCATATAGTTAAACTCTAAGAAACTTAAGCCTTTTTCCATTCTCTGTTTGTAACACTCTGCACGAAGCATGTTGTTAACTGAGAAATGAGGTCCAACTTCTCTTAAAAACTCAACATAATTTAGATCTAATAGCCAGTCAGCATTATTAACCAAAAGAGCTTTGTCATCTTCAAAATCAATGAATCTACTCATCTGTTTCTTAAATGCAGCAACGTTTTCCTCGATAGTTTCTTTTGTCATCATTTGACGCATATCTGTCTTTCCCGATGGGTCTCCAACCATTGCAGTACCACCACCAATAAGCGCTATAGGCTTATTTCCAGCCATTTGTAGTCTTTTCATAAGGCAAAGCGCCATAAAATGACCTACATGTAAACTGTCCGCTGTAGGGTCAAATCCAATATAAAAAGTAGCTTCACCTTTATTTATCAAATCTGCGACCGTTTGCTCATCTGTAACCTGAGCAATTAGGCCTCTTTCTTTTAATTCGTCATACGTATTCATAATACTCTCCTTATCTCGCATTCAAGCATAAATTATAACAAAATATAGGTATATTTTCAATTGAGCATCCCATAATAAAAGCCCCTAAATTAATAGGGGCTTCAAGCTTATTTTTATAGCATCGGTGAAATCAGTCTCATCACTTTTCCGGTTGCTTTATAGTACAATGGTCTATTTTTACAACCCATCAAAGTTACCTTACTAGACTGAGCCATTGTCTCTTGGAAGTCAACTTCAATATCTTTAATGCACTTGCATTTATACATAAAACATCCGTTTTCAAAATGCAAATATAAACTTCTATAGTCAAGATTATAAGTACCTACTGTTGCCACTTCATCGTCTGCCACAAATACTTTGGCGTGGGTGAAGCCCGGCGAATACTCATAAATCTCTACGCCCCATCTAATTAATTCTTTATAATATGTTCTCGCCA
>CAMZGB010000035.1 GCA_947306285.1 uncultured Lachnospira sp. | reverse complement strand
CTTCCGCCCTCTCTCATATTTCTGGCTGCGCCGAAGAATTTCTTAGGCATATGTAAAGCTGCTGGATCCAAACCACCAGAAAGTGTTCTACCACTTGCATTGACTGTTAGGTTGTACGCACGCGCTAATCTAGTGATACTATCTAACAAGATTATTACGTCTTTGCCGTGCTCAACCAATCTCTTTGCACGCTCAAGCACCATCTCTGATACCTTCTTGTGGTGTTCAGGTCTCTCGTCAAATGTAGAGTGAATAACTTCAACATTATCGCCCTGAATAGCCTCTTTAATGTCAGTAACTTCCTCTGGTCTCTCATCTATAAGAAGAATAATGATTTCCATCTCTGGATTATTCTTCAAAACCGCCTTCGCAGTTTCTTTCAAAAGTGTTGTCTTACCAGCCTTTGGCGGAGACACAATCATACCTCTCTGTCCCTTACCAATAGGACTAATCAAATCAACCATTCTCATAGCGATACTATGTCCGTCAGTCTCAAGCGAAATACGCTCCGAAGGAAATACCGGTGTAAGGTCATCGAAGCTTGGTCTGTTGATAACTTTATCTAAACTCTCACCATTCACCTGATCTACATAATAGATTGCACCGAAATTTTCTCCCTCTCTTTTCGGACGAACACGACCTGTAACATAGTCGCCAGTCTTAAGTCGAAATCTTCTAATCTGTGACTGTGCAACATATACGTCATCATCACCTGACAAATAGTTATCAGATCTCAAGAATCCAAATCCATCCTGGCAGACTTCCAAGATCCCTGTTGTAGTCTCTCCATTTTCGTTTGGAACCTCATCCTTGTGAACAATTTTTTCTTCACCAGCAGATTTTTTATCGTCTAGTTCAGCAATCATGTCAATAAGCTGTTGCTTCCTGAGTGAAGAAACTCCCTTTATACCATTTTCCTTAGCAATTTCTCTCAATTCACTAACTGATAATGTTTGTAGTTTTTCTTTCATAATAATCTCCATTTATTGATTTAATTTTTCGATTATATATTGATAAATCTCTTGACTGTTATCTTTTGTATCAAAAGCACCACACATATGAGATGCTGTTTCTCTATCCGGTGCAGCCACGTTAATCTCGATCAGTGTTCCGTCACCCTCTTTTACCTGGCAGTGCACAATGTAATCTCCATTTGGAACCTGGTAATAATCTGATGTGGTTCCAATCTCGTTACGAAGTTCATACTTATTCTCAATCAAATACATATCGACTTCGTCCACAATAGAGTTAGAGATTTTGTTTTCAAAAAAGTTCAAACTCTCTCTTCCCTCTGCCGTCAAATGATAGTAAGTGGTATTTCTGTTTTCATTCGAGAAAATGAAACCCGCTTCAATCAACTCATTCAAACACTTCTGTACAGTGAAATAGTTTGTGTACTCATTCTCTGTAAAGAACTGTGTGATCTGTGAGTTCGTCAAAGGGAAATCCACTTTGTCTAACATATGCATAATTATTAATTTGTAAAGCACTATCATGTCTAATGCCATAACTAATCCTCGCAAATCTCTTCAATTAAATCTAATATTTCTTCCTTGCCCTGCTTTGTGACAGCTGAGAAAGGAATAACAATTGTATCTTTTACAACCCCAAGACTCTCTTTTAAAATCTTTAGGTTTTTCTGTACCTGACTTCTCTTAAGCTTGTCTAGTTTTGTTGCAATGATAATTGGATAGAATCCCATTTCAAGCATCCATTGATACATCTGCACATCGTTCTTTGATGCCTCATGCCTTATATCGACAAGCAAAAATACAGCTCGAAGCTGCTCAGATGTGTTCAGATAGTTTTCTATCATCACACCCCATTTTTCTTTTTCACTTTTAGAAACTTTGGCGTATCCATATCCTGGCAAGTCCACAAAGTATAACTCTTTATTGATATTGTAGTAATTAATAGTTTGGGTTTTTCCAGGGGAAGAAGATGTCCTGGCTAGAGCCTTTCTGTTTACAAGGCCGTTGATAAGGGATGATTTTCCAACATTGGATTTACCAGCAAAAGCTATTTCCGGCATTTTGTTTGCCGGTAGTTTGCTAGTAACTCCACATACAGTTTCCAATTCTGCATTTTTAACTTTCATTGTTCTCTCTAAAATATATAATAATTTTCAAAAATATTCTAGTCTTGCTTTAAAGCATTCTTCAAAACTTGATTCATATTCTTAACAAATACAATCTCTAGTCCATCAGTAATCTCTTTGTCTAATTCAAGCACTTCTGGCTTATTCTTGAATGGCACTAAAACTTTCTCAATGCCTGCATTCTTTGCAGCGAGAAGTTTTTCTTTCACGCCACCTATTGGCATAACATCGCCTCTAAGGTTAATTTCACCAGTCATAGCAACCTTGCAGTCAACCTTAATATTAGCAACCGCCGAAAGCAATGCTGTGGCCATTGTGATACCTGCTGATGGGCCATCCTTTGGCGTCGCACCTTCTGGCACGTGGATGTGAATGTTGTGTTCAGCAAAGAAGTCCTTATCCACACCATACTTGGATGCAATACTTCTGACATAGGTAAGAGCAATTTCTGCTGACTCTTGCATTACATCACCAAGCTGTCCAGTAATCTTAAGCTTTCCTTTGCCTGGCATAGTATTAACTTCAATTTGAAGTGTTGTACCACCGACAGGCGTCCAAGCAAGACCACGAACAATACCAACATCGTCTTTCTTGTTTACCATATCAATTTCATACTTCTTGCGACCAAGGTACTTGCTGATATTCTTGTCAGTCACCTTCATGCTCTTCTTACCATCTTTCTCAATAGCCTTTGCAGCGATACGGCAAATCTTTGCAATCTCACGCTCAAGCTGTCTAACACCAGACTCTCTAGTGTAGTAATCGATAATGGCATTAATAGCATCACCAGTAATATCTAATTGGCTCTTATTTAAGCCATGCTTCTCTAGTTGTTTCTTAATCAAATGCTCAGTAGCAATATGATACTTCTCATTTGAAGTGTAGCCACTAACTTCGATAATTTCCATTCTATCTTGAAGTGGCTCTGGGATTGTGTCTCTGTTGTTCGCAGTAGCAATAAACAAAACATTAGACAAATCAATTGGAACTTCCAAGTAATTATCTCTGAAAGCAAAGTTCTGCTCCGAATCCATAACTTCAAGTAACGCTGAAGCTGGATCACCGTGCATACTACGTCCTAATTTGTCCACCTCGTCGAATAATATTAAAGGATTTCCACTCTTGCAATTCTTAAGTCCAACTGCCACTCTACCTGGCATTGCTCCCACGTAAGTCTTTCTGTGACCTCTAATTTCCGACTCGTCATCTACACCGCCTAAACTGATACGCACATACTTTTTATTAAGCGCTTCAGCTACAGATTTAGCAATAGATGTCTTACCAGTTCCCGGAGGTCCTACTAGACAAACAATTGGGCTGTTCCCATCTTTCTTTGTAAGATTTCGAACCGCCAAGAATTCAATCATACGCTCTTTTACTTTATCAAGACCATAGTGATCTCTATCTAAAATCTTTTGAGCGTTATCTAAGTCTGGATTTTCCTCTGTATAATTATTCCAAGGCATCTCAAGCATAGTGTCTAGGTAAGTCTTTATGACATTTCCTTCCACGCCATTGTTGCCATAATTTTTATATCTAGCAAGTTCTTTGAGCAATTTCTCTTTAACATAATCTTCAGCATTGAGATTCTTGATTTTCTCTTCCATCTCCTCTGCCTCTGACATATAGTCATCACCCAATTCCTCGCGGATAACTTGCATCTGCTCTCTTAAGATGTGCTCCCTTTGAGCCTTATCAAGACGCATTTTAACTTTCTCTACAATTTCTCCACGGATTGAGTTGATCTCATTCTCTGTACGAAGAAACTTAGAGATGAAAATAAATCTTTCCAAAGTACTGTCTTCCTCAAGGAAAGATTGCTTTAATTTATAGTCAAGTGGAATTCGTCTGATGATTTGAGTCATCAACTCTTCTAGACTTGAAATGCTTAGAAGTGTTTGAAGAGTCTTCGTCGAAAACTCATGGGAATATGAGTCGTAATCCTTCAAAATATCTTGAAGTTCTCTTTTAAAAGCTTCCCTTTTTAGATCATCCAAATCGTCTTCTGATTTTTCTTTAACTACAACTTCAGCTTCGTAATGCGTTCCGATATTGTCAAAAGAAATGATTTCAGCTCTCTCATCGGCTTCCACCATCACTCTAACCACATCTTCTGGCAATTTATTCATTTGTTTAACTTTAACTACAGTTCCGATTTTGTAGATTGAGTCAAAGTTTGGGTTATCCTCTTTTGGATCTTTTTGAGCCACAACAAAGAGTTTCTGACCCTTGGCCATTGCAATCTCTGCTGCGTTAATAGAGGTTTCTCTACTAATATCAAAATGTACTGTAGTTCCCGGCAAAATTGTAAGCCCTCTAAGAGGAATAGCCGGAATTAAATAAATCTTTTCTGACATATTTTTCCTTTATGCTGTTTTACCAGCTTTTTTATCTTTCTTCTTTGTTTTTGAATCGTATTTGATTTCTGGCTCAGCATTGCCATTAATCACATCTGCAGTAATGATGCATTCTGTAATAGTCTCATCCGATGGAGTTTCATACATTGTATCCATAACTGCGTTTTCTAAAATTGAGCGAAGTCCTCTCGCACCAGTTTTTCTCTCAACTGCTTTTTTAGCAACTGCTTTCAAAGCATCGTCTGTAAATGTTAGTTTAACATTGTCTAGTTCAAACAACTTTTCAAACTGTTTTACCAATGCATTCTTTGGCTTCGTCAATATTTCTTCTAGTGCTTCTTCGTCCAAGAAGTCTAGAGAAACTGTGACAGGCACACGACCAATAAACTCTGGGATTAATCCAAACTTAGTTAAATCTTCTGGCATAACTTGCTTGAATAATTCGTCAGTCTTTTCATCAGTCTTCTCTTTGATTTCTGAGCCAAAGCCAATACTACTTTGATCAAGTCTCTGCTCAATAATCTTATCAAGTCCAGCAAATGCTCCACCACAAATAAACAAAATGTTTGAAGTGTTAATTGGAATCAATTCCTGCTGTGGATGCTTTCTTCCACCCTGAGGAGGAACTGACGCATCTGTGCCTTCTATAATCTTTAGTAGCGCTTGCTGAACGCCTTCGCCGGAGACATCTCTAGTAATTGAGACATTCTCTGACTTCTTTGTAATCTTGTCTATCTCATCAATGTAGATAATTCCATGTTCTGCACGCTCTACATCATAATCTGCTGCTTGAATAATTTTAAGCAAAATGTTTTCCACATCTTCACCAACATAACCAGCCTCAGTAAGTGTTGTTGCATCTGCAATAGCAAAAGGCACATTCAAAATCTTAGCTAGCGTTTGAGCAAGATATGTTTTACCACTTCCTGTTGGACCAAGCATTAGAATGTTTGACTTTTGAAGTTCTACTCCCAAGTCTTTGTCAGCCAAAACTCTCTTATAGTGATTGTAAACAGCCACAGACAAAACTTTCTTTGCCTCTTCCTGTCCAATCACATAGTCATCAAGA
Source organism: uncultured Lachnospira sp. (assembly GCA_947306285.1). Lineage (GTDB taxonomy): Bacteria > Bacillota > Clostridia > Lachnospirales > Lachnospiraceae > Eubacterium_G. The sequence continues at coordinate 3,623 of CAMZGB010000035.1, read as the reverse complement.
AATGCTTTGATTTCTTTTGGCTTAGGAAGATTAATCTCCTCTTCTGCCTTTGGCTCTTCAGGTGTATTGTATAGTTCTTCCTCCACAATACCAGCACATAACTCAACACATCTGTCGCAAATATATGCTCCATCTGGACCTGCAATAAGTCTATTTACTTGATCTCTTGTTTTTCCACAAAATGAACATACTGGGATGTCCTTCTTTGTATCTTTCTTTGACATATAAATGTCTCCTTATATCAATAATTGTCATACAAGGCACCACTAATGCGGTGCCTCAAAATTATTTTCTGTCTTTAATTACTTCATCAACTAGTCCGTAATCTTTAGCTTCGTCTGCGCTCATCCAGTTGTCTCTGTCTGTATCTTTTTCGATTACATCTAACTTCTGACCTGTGTTCTCAGCTAAGATTTCGTTTAATTTTTTCTTAGTGTTAACGATGTGCTCAGCTGCAATCTCAATCTCAGTAGCCTGTCCTTGAGCACCGCCCATTGGCTGATGAATCATCACTTCTGCATTTGGAAGCGCATATCTCTTACCCTTAGCTCCGCTTGCAAGTAAGAATGCTCCCATACTAGCTGCCATTCCGATACATGTTGTAGCTACATCACATTTAACATAGTTCATAGTATCATATATAGCCATACCAGCTGTCACAGATCCGCCTGGACTGTTAATGTACATATGAATGTCTTTTCCAGGATCTTCTGATTCAAGGAATAACAACTGCGCAACTACTGTACTAGCTACTGCATCATTTATCTCTTCACCAATGAAGATGATTCTGTCCTTTAATAGTCTTGAATAAATATCATATGAGCGCTCTCCTCTAGAGTTTTGCTCAATTACGTAAGGTATTAATGCCATAATCTACCTCCTATTATTTTGCTTCTTCCATGATTAAGTCTGCAGCTTTCTTCACGCAGATGTCTTTCTTAATATTTTCTTTGTCTTCGTCTCTTAGCATTTCGTTGATCTTATCAACTTCCATACCATACTGCTCAGACATCTTTAAGATTTCGTCATCTACATCAGCATCTTTTGCTTCGATACCTTCAGCTTCTACAATAGCTTCTAGAACTAGACTACTCTGAACTCTAGCTTCAGCCTGTGGCTTAACCTGTTCTTTCATCTGCTCTAGTGTAGAACCTGTCATCTGCAAATACTGCTCAAATGCGATACCCTGCATCTGCATATTTCTTGCAAACTCCTCAACCATCTGATCGCAAGCTGTATCAATCATCTTTTCTGGAATGTCCATCTTTGAATCCTTAATGATTGCTTCAATAATTCTGCTCTCAGTTTCTCTCTTAGCTTCTGCTTCTTTTGCTTCTTGAAGTTTCTTTCTGATGTCTTCTTTGTATTCGTCAAGTGTATCGAATTCAGAAACTTCCTGAGCAAACTCATCATCAATTTCTGGCAATTCTTTAACTTTGATTTCTTTAATTTTTACTTTGAATAGTGCTGGCTTACCTGCTAGTTCTTCAGCCTGGTACTGCTCTGGGAAAGTAACGTTAACATCTACTTCATCTCCCACTTTCTTGCCAACCAACTGATCTTCAAAAGTATCAATGAATGAGTGTGAACCAATAACTAGTGGGTAATCTTCACCTTTGCCGCCCTCGAATGGTTTGTCATCAACAAAGCCCTCGAAGTCGATAATAGCCTGGTCGCCCTCTTCAATCTCTTTATCGTCAGCAGCAACTAATCTTGCATTCTGCTCTTTTTCTTGCTCAAGTCTCTTCTCGATATCTTCGTCAGTTACTCCAGCCTCTACCTTTTCAACCTTTACACCCTTGTACTTGCCAAGTTTAACTTCTGGCTTAAGTGTAACAACTGCCTCGAATTCCATAGGGTTTCCTTTAGCAATCTTTGTAACCTGGATTTCAGGTCTAGCTACTATCTCAAGTCCTGATTCCTTTGCAGCCTCTTCGTATGCAGCAGGAATAAGTGAATTAGCAGCGTCCTCGTAAAATACACCAACGCCGTATGTCTTTTCAATCATCTCACGTGGCACTTTACCCTGTCTAAATCCATCTAATTTAAACTTTCCTTTATTCTTTTCATATGCCTCGTCGATAGCCTTATCAAAGTCCTCTGCAGGCACTTCGATTATCAACTTAGCCTCTGTGTCGTTAATATTTTCTACTTTAAAACTCATAATAAATTCCTCCTTATATTCGACAAGTTTTACTTGGTTTTTTCTATTTATTTACGCCCTTTTTTATAGGGTCGCGCAGACAATTATTATATCACGAAACCCCCTCAATGTCACTTCATTTACGGGCATATTATAGCCATTTTAGTGTGCCATTTTTGGGACACTACCTAGTTATACTGAATAGCATCAGCCACTGCTTTTGCACTCTCTTCATCAACTAAATAACTAATTATTTCTAGTCCTTCTTCTAATGCAACTCCAAGTCCTTTTCCTGTGATGAAGTTAGCATCTCTAACTACTTTTCCGCCGTATTCTGCACAGTCAAACTCATCTTCAAATGAAGGATAACTTGTCGCTTTCTTATCCTTCAACAATCCAAGATGACTGTAAATTGTTGGTGCTGCGCAAATAGCTGCAAGTAGCTTTCCTTCCTCATTGTATTTCTTGATTTGCTCAATCAATTTATCGCAAGCCTCTAGATTTGGTGTTCCTGGTATTCCACCAGGTAGGAAGATGCAGTCTCCTTCGTCGAAGTCAATCTCATCAATAGTTTTATCAGCCATAATCTTGATTCCATGAGATCCTTCCACCAATAGGTCGTCTTTAATTGAAACCATAACTACATCAAGCTTTTTAGTTCTACGAAGTAGGTCGATTACCATTAAAGCTTCCACTTCTTCTAATCCATCTGCTAAAAATGCGTATACTTTCTTCATTTTTCTATTTGCCCTATTTATAGGGTTTTTCCTTTCTTTTTACTCCATTTGTTCTATATTGTACCACACTGTTTAAAAATATATCAGTTATATATGATAGTTTTATTGCAATAATGTAAAATAAATATTAAGATTAAGTAAATTGTTAATATTTGGGAGTTTATTATGGCTAATGTAGAGATTGAGAGAAAATTTAAGATAAAAGCCTTGCCTGAAAATCTAGATCAGTATAAATCTTGTACTATCGAACAGGCATATGTATGTACAAAGCCTGTTATTCGCGTAAGAAAACAGGATGACGACTATATTTTGACTTATAAAGGTGGCGGGATGATGGCCCGCGCCGAATACAATCTTCCCCTCGGCGAAGAAGGCTATAATCATATGCTCAGTAAGGCCGATGGAAATGTTATCACAAAGACTAGATACTTTATTCCTATTAATGATGGTTTAACCGCTGAATTGGATGTGTTCGAGGAAATGTTTGAAGGATTAGTCTTCGTGGAAGTCGAATTTGATTCACTAGATAGTGCCACCGCTTTTGAACCACCAGAATGGTTCGGTGAGGATGTGACAAACGATAGACGTTATCACAACAGTTATTTATCTAAATTGGAAAAATTTGATATAAACGATTTTGAATAGAAAAAACAAAGAACTGGTATAGCGGAATGCTATACCAGTTTTTTGATGCGGATGACAGGAGTTGAACCTGCACGTCGAAGGGACACTAGAACCTAAAT
>CAMZGB010000034.1 GCA_947306285.1 uncultured Lachnospira sp. | reverse complement strand
TTTAACAAAAACAGTTTTGTGATACAAGGTAGTATATTAGCGATTGCAGGTATTCTTGTTAGAGTGATAGGTTTGGTTTACCGAATTCCTCTAACAAGAATTCTTGGCGATGAGGGTAATGGATATTACTCAACAGCGTTTGATATCTACAATGTTTTATTGTTGCTATCATCACAAAGTATGCCACTAGCTGTATCAAAAATTGTTTCAGAAAAACTACAGAAAAAAGAATACAAGAACGCCCAGAGAGTGTTTAAAGGTTCATTGATCTTTGCGCTAATACTAGGCGTTATTGTTGGTTTATTTGCTTATTTGGGAGCAGACTGGTTAGCATCATCTGTTTATAAGAGTGCACCATCTGCATATGCTCTTAAAATCTTAGCACCAACACTGACTGTTGCATGCGTGCTCGGAGTAATGAGAGGATTCTTCCAGGGTATGGGCAATATGGTTCCGACAGCCATTTCTCAAATCTTTGAGCAAATTGTTAATGCGTTTGTAAGTGTGTTTGCAGCAATGGAATTAGGAGCAGCTGGCTATGCATTGTATAAATCATATGGAATGCCACAAGCTACTGCGAAAGCTTCATTAGGTGCTGCCGGTGGAACGTTAGGAACACTATCGGGTGCAATTGCAGCGTTACTTGTTATAACAATTATTCTTTTGCGAAAACGTAAAAATATTAAGGCAAAAATCAAAATGGACACAACTATTCAAGTTGATAAGTACTCTAGAGTTACTAAGATTTTGACATTTACTATATTGCCTGTTCTTTTAAGTACGACAATTTATAACATTAGTAACTTACTTGATAATCCAATATTTCAAAACATAATGCATAAATTTTTCCATATGTCTACGACAGCTAGAGCTGAAGACTGGGGAATCTATAGCGCAAAGTATAGGTTGCTAACTACAATGCCGATTGCAATAGCCGCGGCATTATCTACAGCTATGGTTCCGTCATTGGTTAGATCATATGTTGCTAAAAACAAAGGAGAGTTGACTGAAAAAGTAAATCAAGCATTTAAGTTTTCGATGATGATTGCAATACCTTGTGGTGTTGGATTATCTGTGTTAGGTCTTCCAATAAACAAGTTGTTGTTTGGTGTAAATGCTGGAACTGAAACTGAGATAGCAATTATGATGGCATTCAGTGTTTTAACAGTAGTAGCATTTTCGCTTTCAACAATTAGTAACGCTATCTTACAAGGAATTGATCATTTAAGTATTCCAATAAAAAACTCAGCAATATCACTAGTGGTACATTTAGTTTTGCTACCAATACTTTTGTTAGTATTTAAACTTGGAATTTACGGAGTAGTAATTGGAGACATTACCTTTGCAGCACTTGTTTGTGTTTTAAATGCATTTTCAATTAAAAAGTATATGGATTACAAACATGACTTTATGGCGATATTTATTAAACCATTTATCGCAGCATTGTTTATGGGCGTATTTGCTTTTGGTTCATATTGGTTATTAATGAAAGTATCAAACAATATTGTATCTACGATTGTTGCTATAGTAATTGGTGTAATTGTATATGGAATATTGTTAATTAAAATAAAGGCAATATCTGAGGAGGAAATCTTAGACTTGCCTAAAGGTACCTTGCTTGTAAATGTTCTAAAGAAAGTTAAATTAATATAAAGTCAAAAAATATGTGCTCTTAATGCATGTATTTTTTGCTATTTAAGGATAAACAATTAGGAGTTTGTTATGAACGTAATTGTGATAGGAGCAGGAGCTTCAGGATTGGTTGCAAGTATTCGCGCCAAAGAAAAAGGTGATGAAGTTACTCTCTTAGAAAAAGAAAATAAGGTTGGAAGAAAACTACTTATGACAGGTAATGGTCATTGCAATATGGCTCATGTTGGAATAGTGCCAGAAGATTACTATGATGACACTGATTCTTCTAATGATTTTGTAAGTGATGTATTGGATTCGTTTTCATTTAAAAGATTCACAAACTTCTTTAAGAAGATTGGTGTAATTACTAAAAATGAAGATGGATATATTTATCCCTCAAGTATGCAAGCAACAACTGTTGTTAATGCGCTTAGAAACTACGCTGAAAGCATTGGTGTAAAAATCAAGACAAACAATGAAGTAAATAAAATTGATTATAAAGACGGCATATATTTTGTTGACTGTGGTTATGTATATGAGTGTGAGAAGTTAATTGTTGCTTCGGGTGGTTTATCCTACACAAACATTGATTCTCCAAAGAATGTTTTAGCGTCACTAGAACAGATGGGATTGAAAATCGACAATTTAGAACCGGCGTTAACAGCTTTAATATCAGAATCAAACATTACAAAAGCTAGTGGTGTTAGAGTTAATGCTAAGATTAAATTGTTTGATGAAGAAAAGTTAATAACTGAAGAATTTGGGCAAGTTCAAATTACTGATTACGGCATTTCAGGAATTCCAGTTTTTAATATTTCTAGATTTGCAAAAGCAGGAAATGAAGTGCATATAGATTTTGTAAACGATACAGACAAAGAAGATTTGATCAACGACTTAAATGTATTGCTTTCCACCAACAATTTAGGAATATACAACCTTCTTTGTGGTTTGTTAAATGATAAATTGGCGGCTTTGATAGTTGATGAGTTAGATGTGCATAAAGATGCAGATGTAACACAAGACATTCTAGAAAATGCAGTTAACTTAATTAAGGACTATGAAGTGGTCATCACAGGAAAAAGAGATTTTGATTTTGCTCAAGTAACAAAAGGCGGAGTATCTACTGATTGTATTGATTCAAAAACTATGAGAGTTAAGGGGCATGATAATTTGTATCTCTGTGGTGAGTTAATTGATGTTGATAGTAGGTGTGGAGGATATAACCTTTATTTTGCGTGGGCAACAGGTTTTATAGCAGGAAGTAACTAATGAAATATATAAAAGTGAGCAATATAAAACTCAATATGGATGCCACAATTGATGATGCTAAAAGCGAGGCATTAAAAAGAGTTGGTTTAAAAGATGCATGCGATATAGAAGTTTTAAAACTTTCTATCGATGCAAGAAAGAAGCCCGACATTAAAAAGATATTTACTGTCGGCTTTTCTACGAATAAAGATATAAAAGCTAAAGATGGAATAGCAGTTTTAGATCAGAAACCAAACTATCAATACAAAATTACAGGCAAAGAAGAGTTGCAACACAGACCAATTGTTATAGGTTTTGGCCCTGCTGGAATGTTTGCGTCATACTTGCTTGCAATCAATGGATATAAACCTATTATTATTGAACGAGGCGAACAAGTTGAGAAAAGAGTAGAGTCCGTTGAAAAGTTTTGGGAGACAAATGAACTTAACACTGAAAGTAATGTGCAGTTCGGCGAAGGCGGGGCAGGAACATTTTCAGATGGAAAACTAAACACAGGAAACAAAGACAAAGGTAATAGAATTAAGTTTGTATTAGATACATTTGTTAAATTTGGTGCAAACGAAGATATAAAATATGATTTCAAACCACATATTGGAACTGATGTACTAACTTCGTTGGTTAAGAATATGAGAGAAGAGATAGTTGCTAATGGTGGAGAGTTTTTCTTTAATACCAAAGCAACCGATATAGTAAACGATGGCATTATTAGAGTTAAAACAAATAATCAGGAATTCGAAACCGATATAGTTATTCTTGCGATAGGAAATGCGTCTAGAGACACATTTGAAATGCTAGTTAATAATGGTTTTAATGTAGAGTCAAAACCATTTGCTGTTGGACTTAGAATCGAGCATAAACAAAAAGATATAAATAAAAACCAATATGGTTTTGAAGATGACAGATTAGGTGCGGCCCCATACAAACTTACATATCATACTGAATCAGGTAGAAGTGTTTATTCATTCTGTATGTGTCCCGGTGGATATGTTGTCAATTCATCATCTGAAAACGGAAGAGTTGTAGTTAATGGAATGAGTTATAGCAGACGAGATGGAGAGAATGCAAACAGTGCAATTGTTTGTTCTGTTACAAGTGAAGATTTTGGAACAAAAGATTCATTATGTGGACTAGACTTCCAAAAATCTATTGAGAGAAATGCTAACAAAGAAGGCGAAGGTAAAATTCCAGTACAAAGATTAATTGATTTCAAAAACAATATTGAAACAACTGAAATTGGAAATATTAAACCGAATATAAAAGGTGAATACAAACTAGGGAACCTTAAAAATGTTTTACCTCCACAAATATGTAAAGAACTAATTGAAGCAATAGATTATTTTGGGAATATAATAGATGGTTTTAATAATGATGATGTAATCTTATCTGGAGTTGAGAGTAGAACATCCTCTCCAATTAGAATTGTTAGAGACGAAGATTTCCAGTCTAATGTCAAAGGAGTTTATCCTGTGGGCGAGGGGGCTGGATATGCCGGAGGAATCATTTCTTCAGCTATCGATGGTATAAAAACATTCGAGAAAATAATCGAGAAATATAAGCCATTTTAGGCCCTTGTCGGTAATGACAATGACCTAAAAATATAGTAAAATATATATTTGAGAAACATTCAGGAGATTGTTATGAACATTCGATTTTTAGCACAATTTGAGTACTTTAATGCTGTACACTTGAAGGACGATATTATACTTGAAAAAGAGTATGAGGCAGGTCCTTTTGAGAACATTCCTAAAGTACGTTATTATTTATACTTTTTAGAAGAAAACGTTCGAAAAGAAGTGGCCCCACATGCAGATAAGGTCGATATTTTTGAGATAACAAACTGTGTTCATCATTCAGATTTTATATATTTCACGGAATATGATAAAGATGTGGATGGTGGATATATTTTCAATATAATCAGATACAATATTACAGATCATACTTTTGGAAAAATCATTACTCTTAGAGATGACATTAATCTATATCCTAATCATAAACAGATTAAAATATTTGTTTTAGATGATCAAAATTTGATTATTCAAAGAGCTTTACCAAAAGTTTCGGTTACAGATTCAGACAAATATGGATTCCACAAATTTTCTCAAATTGTTTTCAACTTCGTGAAGAATAAACAGATAGTAATTCATAATTCAAATTTGGTTGATAATGGTATTGATTATATTATTCCATACAGTGAAAACAACTGTATTATGAAGACGGGTTATCCAGTATTTGATCAAGGTGTAGTATCCGAAGAAGATGCTGCTGTTGAATCTATTGTTTCGCTTAATATTCAACAGTTTTTAAGTGATCTGCAATTAGAGCAGCAAAATGTTGTATATAACAATATTGATCAGTGTTTCTTTGACTCAACCATTGGTAAGGCGAAGATTCAAGGTGGATTTTTGATTTACTCAAAATACAATCATGATGACGATGAAGAGAATACAATCTTCTATGATTTAGAAACAAAGGAAACATTTACTTGTATCAATAAAACATCTCATAAACATTCACTTATCAATTATGCAACTGTAATTGATAATGTTCCTTATATGCTTATGAAGAAGTCATATGGAACAGACTTTTTAAACCTTATGACAGATGAGGTAGAAAACACTTATCCAAGTGAATACAATATTGAATACATTAACAACACTACAGTTGTTGCTTCGTTCAAAGAAAAGAATATTTGGAACAAAGAAAAGACTGGTGTTGCAATTATAAAATATCCAGGAAAGAAAGTAGTCTTACAAGAGGACGGAATATATATTGGTGCGATTGCATCAAATGATGAGACTACATATATCTTCCTAGAATAAGGAGTTAAGATGGATAAAGATACCTTAAGAAAAACAGTTATCAAAGAGAGATTGGAGTTAAGTAATCAAGATATTTTGACAAAAAGTAGAGTTATTTGTCAAAAAATTATAAATACTCCAGAGTATAAAAATGCAAAAGTTGTATATATGTACTATGCAGTAAACAACGAAGTTTCTCTCAGATTGATTTACGACGATTGCAAAAAGAATAATAAGATTATGGCCTTTCCAAAGGTTGTAGGTGATGAGATTAAATTCTGTGTTGCTGAGTCTGAAGATGACTTTGAGATTGGAAAGTTTAGTATTCCTGAGCCAAAGTCAAATGAGGAGGCGCCAGCACCTGATATTATTTTGGTTCCAGGAGTAGCTTTTTCACAAGATTGTATGAGAATAGGATATGGTGGTGGTTTCTATGATAAGTTCCTTTCAAAAAATCCTGTTCATTCAATAGGAATTTGTTACTCATTCCAAATACTAGAATCAATTCCAACCTCATCTCACGACGAAAGGCTTGATGATATAATATTTGACGATTAGAGGTTTTATGGAATTTCAAACTGAAGAAGAAAAGCAACTTTACTACATAGATAAATGTAGAGAGATAATTAAACAAAAAGAGAATAAACTTGGTAGAAAACTAACAGCGTGTGTCGTCACATTTGGGTGCCAGATGAATTTTAAAGATTCTGAAAAGTTGGTTGGCACCCTGACTGAAATGGGTTACGAAGAGACTGATGACGAGCATGCTGATTTAGTTTTATATAACACATGTACAGTTAGAGAAAATGCAAACTATAAAATCTACGGAAGACTTGGTTATCTATCAAAAATCAAAGAACAGAATCCTGATATGATAGTTGGTCTTTGTGGATGTATGATGCAAGAAAAACATGTTGTCGAAAAGTTAAACAAAAGTTATAGATTCATTGATCTAATCTTTGGCACACACAACTTATATAATTTTGCGGGTCTTTTGTATGAAAGATTAACTGAAGATCATAAGGTAGAAGAAATATTGGATGGTACGACAAAGATAGTCGAGGACCTTCCAACAAAAAGAAAATATTCATTTAAGTCAGGCGTCAACATTATGTATGGGTGCAATAATTTCTGTAGTTATTGCATCGTTCCTTATGTTAGAGGACGTGAAAGAAGTAGAAAGCCAGAAGACATTATTCAAGAGATCAAAAAACTAGTAAGTGAAGGCGTTGTCGAAATAATGTTACTTGGTCAAAATGTAAACTCTTACGGCAAGACTCTTGATGAGCCAATTAACTTTGCAGAACTTTTAAGAAGAGTTGCACAGATTGATGGACTAAAAAGAATTCGTTTTATGACTTCACATCCAAAAGATTTGTCTGATGAGTTGATCGAGACAATGCATTCGTCGGAGAAGATTTGTAAGCAGTTTCATTTACCATTGCAATCTGGAAGCGATCGAATCTTAAAAGAGATGAATAGGCATTATACAAAAGATGATTATTTGGGACTCGTTGAAAAGTTGAGAGGGTCAGTTCCAGATATTGGACTTTCAACAGATATAATTGTTGGATTTCCAGGTGAAACTGAAGAAGATTTTGAAGAAACGTTAGATGTAATTAAGAAATGTAGATTCGATTCAGTGTTTACATTTATTTATTCAAAACGAACTGGAACGCCTGCGGCTGAGATGCCAGATCAAGTTGAAGAGTCAGTTATAAAGGACAGATTCGATAGACTTCTAAAAGTTGTAAATGAAATATCGAATGAAAAGATAAATGAAAAACTTGGAGAGACTGTAGAAGTATTAATTGAGGAGAAAAACGAGAGACTAAAGGATTATATTTCTGGAAGATTAAGTAACAATACTGTGGTTCATGTTCCAGGAGATGAAATTTTAATCGGTACACTTCAAAACGTTAAGTTAATAGAAGCCAAAGGCTTTTACTATATGGGAGAAATTGTAAATTGAGTTTACCAAAACTAATGCAGGATGTTTGGGATAATCAATTGGATTCCTTAACACCTATGATGAAAACTTATTTAGAAATCAAAAACGAGCACGATGATTGCATTGTGTTCTTTAGACTGGGCGATTTCTATGAAATGTTTTTTGATGACGCACTTACAGGTTCAAAGGAAATGGAAATTACTTTGACGGGGAAGAATTGTGGTTTGGATGAGCGCGCTCCAATGTGCGGTGTTCCACATCACGCAGTTGATCAATACATCAATAAGTTGGTTTCAAAAGGTTACAAGGTTTGTATTGTCGAACAGACTGAAGATCCATCTCAAGCAAAAGGTTTAGTTAAAAGAGAAGTAGTTAGAATTGTTACACCGGGTACCAATATGGATTCCGCATCTTTAGATGAGGGCAAAAACAATTACATTATGTCTATTGTTTACATTGGTGATATGTATGGTGTATCTATTTGTGATGTCACAACTGGTGATTACTATGTGACTGAAGCAAATTCTGAGAGAGATGTGGTTGATGAAATTTACACGTTCACCCCAACTGAGATTGTTTGTAATGCAACGTTTCTTGCACAGGGAATAAACCCATTCAATGTGGATGAGTTAAAGAATAGAATGAATATTTCAATCTTTGAATTAGAAGATTGGTACTTCGACGAAGATACATGCAACAATACATTAAAAGATCACTTTAAAGTATCATCATTAAGTGGTCTTGGAATAACAGATTCAAAAGTTTATATATTGGCTGCTGGTTCGTTATTAAGATATTTATTTGAGACACAGATGACTAGCCTTGAACATATCACAACTTTAAAGCCATATACATCTAGCACATTTATGATGTTAGATACTTCAACGAGAAGAAACTTAGAACTTTGTGAAACAATGCGCGACAAACAGAAACGTGGATCGCTTCTTTGGGTATTAGATAAAACAAAAACTGCAATGGGAGCAAGAACTCTACGAAGTTATATTGAACAGCCATTAATTTCAAAAGATGAAATTGTTGCACGTCAAGAAGTGATAGAAGAACTAAACAACTCTATGATTACAAGAGATGAGTTAAGAGAATATCTATCACCAATTTATGACTTGGAAAGACTTTTGAGCAAGATTTCTTACAAGTCTGCAAACCCAAGAGATTTAATTGCATTTAAGACATCATTGGAAATGATTCCACATATTAAAAATGTGATCAAGGATTTCGAATCTCCATTGTTTAGAGAGATTTTCAATTCACTTGATCCATTAACTGATATTGCTGAACTTATTAATAATTCTATTAATGATGATCCGCCTCTAAGTATTAGAGAAGGTGGAATTATAAAGACTGGCTATAACGAAGAAGTTGATAAACTAAGAAACGCAAAGACCGAAGGAAAACAATGGTTAGCTGAGTTAGAGGCAAAAGAAAAAGAAGAAACTGGAATAACAAAATTAAAAATTAAATACAATAAAGTGTTTGGTTATTATTTAGAAGTTTCAAATTCATTTAAAGATCAAGTTCCAGAACATTACGTTAGAAAACAAACTCTTGCGAATGCAGAGAGATATACAACAGATAAGCTTAAAGAGTTGGAAGATATTATTGTAGGTGCTGAAGATAAATTGTTCTC
>CAMZGB010000033.1 GCA_947306285.1 uncultured Lachnospira sp. | reverse complement strand
AGTACAGCTGTGAATTTTGCAGCAACTACGTCTTCGACGAAGAATTCGAAGAATACACTTGCGTGGTAAATATGGACGAGGACGATTTAGCTAGACTATATCAGTCTAAGCATTCATCTTGTCCGTATTTTTCATATGGTGATGAGTATAAATTGGCAAAGAAGCAATAGATATGAAAAAAGAAACTTATATCAAAACAGTTAATAGTGTGAGAGAACACAAGCACTTAGAAAGAGCGCTTGTGTTTGCTAACTCAATTTTGACGGGAATTGTTTATATAAGTTTTCCAATTCTTCTTTTTACACTTGGATATAACAAAAGGTTTAGAGATTTAATAAAGATTGTTTTGGTTTGCGGAATCTCATTTGTATTGGTTAGTATTTTTAGACATTTCTATAATGCTAAGAGACCTTACTATTTGTACGAGTATGAACCAATAGTTGCTAAAGAAAAAGAAGGACATAGTATGCCGTCGCGACATGTTTTCTCGGCGTTTGTGATTGCTATGTCTTTTGCATATATAAATTGGAAGTTTAGTATTATATTCTTTGTGGTTGCTACAATGATCGCGGTTCACAGAGTTATAGTGGGTGTCCACTTTATAAAAGATGTAGTTGTGGGAGCACTCATCGGAATAATTGCTGGATCAATTTTGTTTTTTATTTAGGAGATAAAGTTTGGAAAAGAAAAGTGCACTTATAATGGAAGGCGGCGCAATGCGCGGTATGTTCACATGTGGAGTGTTGGATGTGTTTATGGAAAATGGCATTACATTCGACGCGGCAGTGGGTATTTCTGCGGGCGCTGTTTTTGGATGCAATTTTAAGTCAAAACAGATTGGTCGTGCTGTTAGATACAACAAACGCTTTTCTAAAGATAAAAGATATTGTAGTTTCAGATCATGGCTTAAAACTGGTGATTTGTATGGTGTAGATTTTTGTTACAGAGAGATTCCATATGAAATTGATTTATTTGATTGGGATACTTATAAAGAAAACCCATTGAAATTTTATATTGGAGCAACAAATGTTGAAACTGGGAAACCTGAATATTACTTGTGCACTGGCGACGAAGAAAAAGATTTAAAATGGATGCAAGCTTCAGCTTCCATGCCTGTTGTATCAAAGGTAGTGGAAGTAGATGGACTTAAAATGTTAGATGGTGGAATGATTGATGCAGTTCCTTACAATTTCATGAAGAATTTAGGGTATAATAATAATGTGATAATCCTCACTCAACCAAAAGGGTATAGAAAGGAAAAAACAAGAATTCTTCCTTTGGCGAAGATATCATTGAGAAAGTATCCAAAGATGATTGAGGTTTTAGCGAATAGACATATTATGTATAACCAACAAATGGATGAACTAGATAAAATAGAAGAAAGTGGCGAGTCAATTGTAATTAGACCACCTGAGTCTCTTGGTATCGGTAGAACTGAAAAAGATCCAGACGAATTGGAAAGAGTTTACCAGATTGGACGCAAAGTGGCAGAAGAAAGATTGGAAGAGGTAATGAGATGAAAAAGAATTTAAAGATTCTGATATCACTTTTAATTAGCACTTCATTGGTAATGGGGCTTCTTTTTGTTGGAGTTGTCTATGAAAAGAGGGTTAAAGCTGCAACCTACAACTTGGTTTGGAGCGATGAATTCGACGGGGACTCACTTGATACGAACAACTGGAATTACGAAGTCAACGGTAAAGGTGGTGGAAACCAAGAACACCAGTATTACACAGACAGAAAAGAAAATGTTGAAGTGAGTGATGGAACATTAAAAATCCATGCTCTTCAAGAAAACTATAAGGGTAAATTGTATACATCGGGCAGAATTAATACGCTAGAAAAACAATCATTTAAATATGGAAAGATAGAAGCAAGAATGAAGCTACCTAGATTTCAGGGTGCATGGCCTGCATTTTGGATGATGGGTTCAAATTATAAATCGACCGGATGGCCAAGATGTGGTGAGATTGATATTATGGAGGCCATTAATAATAATGACGAAATTCATGCTAATTTACACTGGTCAAATGGGAATTCGCAGGCAGATACTTCGGGCATGGCATACGAAGCGGATGACAGAACGCAGTGGCATACATACGGATTTGAGTGGACTGAAAACCATATGAAGTTCTATGTGGATGATAAGATTTTTCAATCATATAGAATTGATATGAGTAAAGACATGGAAGAATTTAGAAGACCTCAGTTTATTATATTAAATCTTGCTATAGGTGGCAGATGGCCGGGTCATACAATTGATGACTCTGCATTCCCAGATAAATCCACAATGGAAGTGGATTATGTTAGAGCATACGAGAGAACTGACAATCCTACCACATATGTCGGACCAACAAAAACTGTTCATCAGGATGCAGTGGCAGAGTATAGTGATAACTGGGTTTCTACAGTAAATAAAGAAAAGTTGAAAACAGAAGAAAAATTTGAGTTATTGGGTGAGGCAAAAGATGGTTTCGTGGCAGATTATTCATCGATAGGAAAGGTTTCTAAAGAGTCGGTATGGAACGCCAAAGTTTCACTAAAAGGCCTAGACCTATATCCTAACTCAACATATAAACTCGGGTGTACTATAACATGTGATAAGGATAAAAGGATTTATGTGAGAGTTATTGATGAAGATGGATTGGAACTTCATAGTCAATTTATTGATGTAAAGGCAAACGAGCCTTATGTTTATAGTAGCGATGTTGATGTTATTGACGATATTAATGGTAAACCTGATTTGGAATTCGGCTTCGCCAAAGTAAATGGAGAGGCAATAGATGATAATGCGTCTATAAACGTTAAGGTTGAAAATATATCACTTGTTACCGACACATCAATTCCAGATCCAACTACAGCAGTTGAAACAATTACAACTATTAACCCTGACCCATCAGATGTAGAGACAAGCGATGTTACTAATCAAAGTTCAGAGAACAAAGTTGCTAAACCTGCTAAGGTAAAGATTAAAAAAATATATAAAAAGAAGAAGAGCGCAAAATCGATCAAACTAGTTTTGAAGAAAGCAAAAAATGCGACAAAGTATGAGGTGGCTGTTTATAAGACTAAAAAGAAGGCATCTAAAAATAAAGGCGCGCTTGTTAAGAAAACATTTAAGAAGGTTAAAGTAAAGATTATTTCGAAGAAACTTAAGAATAAAAAGAAATTGTTTGTCAGAGCCAGAGGAATTAATACTGTTAATGAGTATAAGAAATATGGCGCATGGTCAAGCATAAAACAAGTAAAAGCTAAAAGCACAAGAATCAGATGATTTTTGTGCTTTTTTAGTTCTTAAAAAACTAAGTACTAAATTGAATATAAGTACTATATCAATAGTCAAACTATCACAATTTGATGTTATAGTTATTACATAAGATGGAGGAACGGAATATGAGGAATATTTATGGAAAGATCATTGCATCATTATTGAGTTTGGCATTAGTTTTTAGTGTACCAGTTGCAAGTCGTGTGATTAGCACAAATGTTAGTGCTGATGAATATTCGCTTGTTTGGAGTGATGAGTTTGATGGAAATTCATTGAATACAAGTTATTGGAATATTGAGCAAAACGGAAATGGTGGAGGAAATAACGAACTCCAGTATTATTTGAAGAATAATATAGAAGTAAGTGGTGGAACTCTAAAAATTCATGGTAAACACGAAAGCTATGGAAATAAAAAATATACATCTGGACGTATCACGACTCAAAATAAAAAATATTTCAAATATGGAAAGTTTGAAGCAAAAATGAAACTTCCAAACTTTCAAGGTTCATGGCCTGCATTTTGGACTTTAGGACAAAATATCAAAACGGTTGGTTGGCCAGCTTGTGGTGAGATGGATATAATGGAAAATATTAATACTAGTAGTAGAGTTTTTGCAAATCTACATTGGTCATATCAAGGGAACCAAGCAGATACACAAGATGGTAGACAATATGATGTAGGTGACAAGACACAGTGGCATACTTATGCAATGGAATGGAGCGAAAAAGAAGCTTCTTTCTATGTAGATGGTAACTTATATCAAACATATGGCATTTCAAAAAATTCTGAGATGGAAGAGTTCCAAAAGGATCAGTTTATTATTTTAAATCTTGCCATTGGTGGAAATCTACCAAAGATTTGGGAAGAGGAGAATATTGATAATACTGCATTCCCAGATAGATCTACTATGGAAGTAGATTATGTTAGAGTTTATCAAAAGCCTGAAGTAATCACCACTGAATATGATGGACCAACTATTGAAGTAACAGAAGATGCAGTTGAAAAATATACTGGAAAATGGAATGAATACTTTGGCGGTTCTGGATGGATACAAGCATCAGGTTCCTTAACTAACAATGGAAAAACTGCAGATGGATATACTTTAAACGTCACAGATTCAGGTTATGTTAAAGACAATGATTCGGCATGGTGTGTTCAAGGAAATCTTGAAAGATTGCCATTTTATTCGAATTCAACATATACATATAAATGTACAGTTAGTGCAGATAAAGATAAGAAAGTATTTGTAAAAGTGGCTGGTACAGACGAGGCACAATTGGCTGGAGAAGTTGTTAACTTGAAAGCGGGTGTCCCTAAAAATCTTGAGTATAAAGTCGTGATTCCAAAGGGCTATGACGGACCAGTTAGTCTCAAGTTTGGATGGGGCAGCATGAGTGATGATCCGATAGGCGAACATGGCTCGTTCACGGCAAGTGTTACAAATGTATCGTTTGTGACCACCACAACTATTCCTGATCCAACATATGTGCCACCAACAACTACTACAAAGGCAACTACAGCTGCACCAACAACTACTACAAAGGCAACTACAGCTGCACCAACAACGATTAACCCAACCAGTGTGGAACCTACAGATGTAAAACCAACAGGTGATGAAACAACTGAAGTGGAATCAACAACTGAAAAGCAAACAGAGACAACTACAGTAGAACCTACAAAGGTTAAACCAACTACTACAAAGCAGGTGACTCCAACAAATAAAACCACACCTACAAAGAAACAGTCTGTGACTAAACTTAAAAAAGCAAAAATTAAGAAAGTAGTCAGAAAGAAAAAGTCTCTCAAGGTTAAAGTTAAGAAAGTTAAAGGTGCTACCGGATATCATATTATTTATTCAAATGATAAGAAATTTGATTCATTTGATGAAAAATATGTAAAGAAAAAGACCATTAAACTAAAGAAACTAGACAGAAAGACAAAATATTATATTAGAGTTAGAGCTTATAGAAGAGTGGGATATGTTTACTATTTCGGAAAATTCAGTAAGCGTAAAAAAGTCAAAACGAAATAATTGATTTTTTCATTCAAAATATTCCTAAAAACAGCCACGGTGAAACTGGTGTTAGTTCTCGAATAGGGAATTAGTATTAGAAAAACACCGTGGTTGTTTTTGTGTTCAGATTTGATAGAATTATTTACTGAGAGGTATTGCATGGGAAAAATAAAAAATGCCATATTGCTTGCAGTATACACATGTTTATTGGGAAGTATAGTTGGTGCAATCTTATGGGCATTCTTAAGACTTATGAATATTGGAATAAACTTTGTTTGGGAATATATTCCAGGCAGATTTGATATACCTTTTTACACAATTATTGTATGTACAGTTGGTTCGTTTTTGATAGGCCTTTGGAGAAAGAAGTTTGGAGACTATCCAGAAGAATTACAAGTTGTTTTGGGTAAAGTCAAAAAGACCGGTGGGTATCAGTATAACAATATATTTATTATACTGATTTCTGCGCTTTTGCCATTATTATTTGGCGCAAGTGTCGGTCCGGAGGCTGGACTTGCTGGAGTGATAGCGGGACTATGTACATGGATTGGAGATAAACTAAAAAAATATATCCATAAAGTGGATGAACTAAATATGATTGGTATAAGTGCCACGCTAGGAACAATATTCAAATCGCCAATGTTTGGTTTTGTAGAGCCATTAGAAGATGAAAAAGAACTGACTATTCCAAAGAATATAAAAGTAATCTTATACTTAATAGCAGCGTTTGCTTCGTTTGGAAGTTATATGTTGCTTGGTAAATTATTTGGTGCAGGACAGGGAATCTATTCGTATGCGTTTGAAAAGATAAAGTTGATTGATGTTGCATATATTATCCCGTTAGCACTAATTGGAATTGTTGGTGGATTGTTATACATAGCAAGCCATAAACTTGCGAATATGATTTCTGCAAAGTTTAAAGAATACACAGTTATTAAAGCAGTAGTTGGTGGTATTATCTTAGGCATATTGGGAACAGTTCTTCCTTTGACGATGTTTTCAGGCGAACATCAGATGGAGGAGATCGTTAAGAAAGGGCCAGAGATAGGGATAGCAATACTGATTGTGGTTGCGCTAGTTAAAATAGTTCTGACAACTATTTGTATAGAGTCAGGTCTTAAGGGCGGACATTTCTTCCCGATTATTTTTGCAGGTATCTGCTTGGGGTATGCATTTGGAATGATGTTTGGTGTAAATGTGATATTTGCGATGGCAGTTGTCACTACAGCAGTGGTAGGATATACTTTGAAAAAACCTATAGCTACAGTACTATTATTAATGATAGTGTTCCCATGGCAATTGTTACTTGTGTTGATGGCGGTTGCATTGTTATCTAAACTTATTCCAATCCCAAAGGTGATAATAGATGATAGAAACTAAAGAACAACAAGAAAAGATTATATTGGTTGCAGTTAATACTGGCTTCGAGGCGGACGCGATAGATTCGTTAGATGAACTAGAAGAGTTGGTTGAGACTGCAGGTGGAGAAGTAGTTGGTCGTGTGATTCAAAACATAGACCATATTAATAATGCTCTTTACATTGGAACAGGTAAAGTGGAAGAATTAAAAGATTTGATTTGGGAAACAGAAGCTGATGGTATAGTGTGTGATGATGAACTATCTCCAAATCAATTTAAGAATCTAGAAGATGAGTTGGGTGTCAAAGTAATGGACAGAACACTTCTAATTCTTGATATCTTTGCGGGACGCGCAAAGAGTGCAGAAGGTAAAATGCAAGTTGAACTTGCCCAGCTTCGTTATAGATCAACAAGACTTATTGGTATGCAAAACTTGACTCGTCAGGGTGGTGGAATTGGAACGAGAGGCCCAGGTGAGAAAAAACTAGAGATTGATAGACGTGTGATTCGTGACAGAATTTCACAGTTGAAAAAAGAAGTTAAAGATATGGAAGCGCACCGTGATGTGACAAGAGCAAAACGTCAGAGCAATCCTTTGCCGGTGGTTGCTATTGTCGGATATACAAATGCAGGAAAGTCTACTTTACTTAACACTTTGACTTCGGCGGAAGTTTTGGAAGAAGATAAATTGTTTGCCACACTTGATCCAACTACTAGAAATTATAAGTTGGATGATGGCAACGAAGTGCTGTTAACTGATACGGTTGGATTTATTAGAAAACTTCCTCACCATTTGATTGATGCGTTTAAAAGTACGCTGGAGGAAGCAAAGTATTCGGATATTATAATTCATGTGGTAGATTGCTCAAATCCAGCTATGGATAAAAACATAAAGGCAGTCTATGAGACCCTTCGTGAGTTGGAAGTGACGGATAAAACTATAATCACAGTATTTAATAAGATAGATAAGCTAGATGAAGTGCCAGTTTTAAAAGATGAGAATGCTGACTACGTGGTGCAGGCTGCTATTAAGAAAGGAATTGGGCTTGAAAAGATAGACGAGGCGCTAGAGAAAGCCATTCAAGAAATGAGAGTCTATATAGAAAAAGTAATTCCGTACTCCGATGGAGGAGAAGTAAATAGAATTAGAAAGTATGGACAGCTTATAAGTGAAGAGTACAGTGAAGATGGAATATTAGTAAAAGCATATGTTCCAAAGTTCATGGCATAAGAAAAGGTTTTGCAAGATGCAAAACCTTTTTTTTGTTTATAATAAATCGCTTAATTTCTTACTATAGAAGTAGTCGTGAACCATTCCGTCAAATTCCTCCCACATTGGAAGTGTCTGACAAATCTTCTTTCGAGGGCAATCATACTTTTTATCTGCAATACATGCTACAGAAGCAAGAGGGCCCTCGGTGCTTTCAAGTATTTCACCAACTATATATTCATCAGGGTTCTTTATAAGTTTATATCCGCCGCCTTTGCCGGAAGATCCTTTTATAAGTTTGGATGAAACTAAATCTTTGACGATAGCTTCTAAATATTTCTTAGAAATCATTTGTCTTTCGGCAATATCTTTTAGTGGAACATTCTTTTCATCTTTGTGTTCTGCCAAATCAATCATTACTCGAACTGCATATCTACCTTTGGTCGAAATCATTATCATATGTCCTTTCATAAGCTATTTTATCCTCACTTTCACTATATCATAACATTTAAAAATATGTTTAAAAAAGTTTTAAAAACCTATTGACTTAGTAGGTAAATAACTATATAATACATCTAAATATTTTTCAAGAGGTATTTTGAAAAACATTAAAAAGGAGAAAGGCTATGAAGGTATACGCCGATAACGCAGCTACTACAAAGATAAGTGATGCTGCTTTAGAAAAACTAAATAGCGTAATGAAAGATACTTTTGGCAATCCATCTAGTCTTTACAAGGTTGGACAAAATGCCAAGAAAGTATTAGAGGATAGTAGAGAAGAGATAGCGAATTTGATAGGGGCTTCGCCAAAGGAAATATTCTTTTCATCAGGTGGAAGCGAATCTGATAACTGGGCAATTATTTCTGCTGCAGAGATTGGAAAGAGAGAAGACAAAAAGCATATTATCTCCACTAAGATTGAACATCATGCAGTTTTACATACATTAAAGAAGTTAGAAAAAGAAGGTTTTGAAATCACTTTACTAGATGTGTACGAAAACGGCATTATAAAAATAGAAGATCTTGAAAAAAGCATACGAGAAGATACTTGCTTAGTTACAATTATGTATGCGAACAATGAGATTGGCACAGTTCAGCCAATAAACAAAATCGGTAGGATTTGCAGAAAACACAATGTATTGTTCCACACAGATGCTGTACAAGCTATTGGTCATATACCAATCAGTGTAGGAATTGATAGTATTGATATGCTTTCTGCATCAGCTCATAAATTCCATGGACCAAAGGGAGCTGGCTTTCTATATGTTAAGCAGGGAATTAACCTAGTTAACTTGATAGAAGGTGGCGCACAGGAGAGAGGTAAAAGAGCAGGAACTGAAAATGTGCCAGCAATTGCTTCTATGACTGTAGCTTTGGAAGATGCTTTAAAGAATATGGAAGATACTCGAATGCGACTTATGTCGCTTAGAGATAGATTAATAAAGAAGTTGAGAA
>CAMZGB010000032.1 GCA_947306285.1 uncultured Lachnospira sp. | reverse complement strand
CAGTTGTGAAACCATATGCACCGGCATCAATATATTTATCTTGTTTTGAAACTTCACCCCATAGGTACATTCCAACCCAGCTAAAGAGTGACTCTGAAGCTGACTCTTGGTTGTTACCGTCGTCGTTGTCTGCGTAGCCGCCAGCCCATGAGTGTCCTGAGTATTGGTCGAATGCTCTGAACTTACAGAACATATTGTCATCGTTTCGCGGTTCTTCTGGGTCAGCATAGTCGCGAAGCATCAACTCGACCATGTCTTTGTATTGGTAGTAGAAATCTTGGTCGTAGCATGACAAGATGGCTGCGCCAAAGAGGAAGTAGCCATATGTAAAATGGTGGTCACAGATAGCTGCGTTAGCACCGTAAGCACTCTCTGGATAATAGATTGTTCCCCAATCTTTGTTGTAGATCAGATAACATCTGTCATCGCCGCCACTGTAAGTAAACCAGTCAACCATTATCTTCTTAAGGTCTTTTAGCAACTGGTCTCTCATCTTAGTCTCGCCAATCTGATCAGCCATTAAAGCTGTGATTGCAAGAGGATGAACTGCCTTACCCTGCCAGTAAGCATCAGCATTAGGTCCCGTTCCAATCTCGTCTACTACTGTCTTTATATATGATTTAATCTTATCTTTTTCTAACTTAGAACTGTTTGGTTTAGCAAATGTAGGAAGTATTCCTGCAAACTGCTGAGTAGTTGATATATTGTTGGATTCATACATCTTCATATCTCCACGAATTGATTTGTATGTATCAAAATCACCAACGCTATCTTCAGCTCTATGCTTCCACTGATGTGGATAGAACCCAAGAACAGTATCTGAAGATAATCCTCCTCTTAATTCATCAACGTCAGCGTGATATGTAGTTGTTATCTTGTTATTCTCTTTATTAAAGTCATAAGAAACTTCTGTACGAGTTACATGGTTGTAAGCGTGTTGATAGTATCTATCAGCTTTTTCATTGTCATGCATACCACACGCTGAAATATAAGCATTATCTGCGGATTCAAACTGAATCTTGATTAAAGATTTGTTTCCTCTACTCTTTACGGTAAATGTAGTGTTCTCTGGTACACATAGCAAGAAATCTGATCCGTCGTTTCCAGCTCTAGCATTTTCCTTATCATATGTATGAATAATGATGTAATCACCTGTATAAGTATCTCCAGAATTTTCTAGTATACTATTAGAATGCATAGTAAAGATACGGGAAATTGATGGTGAACTAAGTTGCACTGTATCTTCATAAAACTCTGAGAATAGATAAGGTGAACCCTTAACCATAGTAGATTTCATCTTTAGACCATCGTCGTCGCACAAGCCTACATCTACATGGAAGTCACCATAATTTTCTACTCTGTCATAACCACTGTTTGCATCAAAACTATCAGGCTTTAGATAAAAGTCCATAAGTTTTTCTGAATAATAACCAACACCAAGATCCTGAGGCTTTCTCTCATCAGTGTAACCTTGAGATGCAAGAAGCGTTCCAAGTCCCTTGCCAGAGAACTGCGCCTTCAAAGGATGAATAACAGCCATATTTCCGTAAGTCTTAATCATGAATGATGACCACCAGCTGTTTGAATCTATTGGTGTTTGAACATTTTCCTCATTTACAAAAGTCGGAAGTTTATTTAATTCTTTTTTAACTTCGCCTTCCACATACGAGCCCTTGCCGTTTTCCATATTTTTAATCTGGCTGATTGGAAGGTCTTTTATTGTTTCGTTTTGTTTGCTGTCACCCTCTTTGTATTCGTATACTTCGAATTCTTTGACGCCGACGCCACTTCCACTCTCAACTTTTGAATATGCAAGCATGCGAACAAACCTAACATCCTCGTGATAACATGTGAAGTTATCTGTTAGGTCCATATATCCTTTTTGATTTCTATGAATCGTCTTCCAATTCTTTGCATCTTTGGAAACCTGAATATCAAATATCTTTGCAGCGTCTTTGTTAAACCTTGTAACTACTCGACCTATGTTGTATTCAGTTTCCAAATCAACATATATCCATTGATCTGCCTCGCCTTGGTAAGATGTGAATGATGTACTCTTATCTCCGTCCACTGCATTTTCTGGTTTTACCTTGTTGTACTCTTCAGGCTTAATGTTTCCGGCAGAATCTTTCATCCACCACTCATCGCGAGTGCCAGAACATTTAACATTTTTGTATAGTGCGAGATTTGTTCCATACTTTTCTGGAGGTTTATTCTTTCCGCCTACTCCCCAAACTTGGAATTCGTAAAGTGAAGCGCCATATCCCATTGCACGCTTAGTACAAACCATCTTTACGTAGCGAGCTTCATTAGTGGACCAAGCACCTGTGGTTAAAGTTTGAGTGAGTGGGTCCTCACCCTGAATTGGATCTTCTTTAGAGAAAACTTTAGTCCAATTTTCTTCATCGTTAGACAAATAGATGTCATAGTTTTTAGCATAGGCATTTTCCCAATGTAAGTAGATATGGTCAATAGTGGATACTTTTCCTAAATCCACATATATCCACTCATTACTATCGCCTTGCTCCGCCTGCCATCTAGTGTTTTCCTTCCCATCCACTGCATATTCTTCTACGTCACCACCGTTTGATGAACTTGAATACACGGCTCTTCCCTCAGACAAGTTGTATGGTTCATCGTCAGCTTTAGTCGTATATTCCATAGCAGGAATAAGAGTAATGACCATCGCCATTACCATCACGCTTGAAAGAATTTTTTTGAAATATTTTTTCATAATTCCCTCCGATATTTCTCCGCACATTTTTACGATTATATTCTAGCACATATGTGTGATATAAAAATACCACTTATACGCAAATGGTAGCCATATTTTAGGTAAAAAAACATTGCACAAAAAAGGGATTTGTTTCCAAATCCCTTTTTAATTATTCTTTCTTATTGACTAGAATTTATTTTTTAATTTTTACTTTCTTTACTTTAGAGAATGCACCGAAAATCTTTGTACTTCCATCTAACAAGTAAGCTCTAACCTTTATGTAGTATGTCTTTTTCTTCTTTAGTTTCTTGATCTTGTAAGATAGTTTCTTAGTGAATTTCTTTTTAGCATTCTTAAACTTCTTAGACTTAGCCCACCATACTTGATAGCCCTTAGCATTCTTAGCTTTCTTATATTTAACTAGTACTGATTTCTTCTTAATGTTCTTGGCTGATTTTAGTTTAACCTTTGCAGGAACCTTCTCTGTTGTAGTCTCTTGTGCGTTTGTTGTTTCTGGTTCCTTTGTTGTAGCTGGTGCTTCAGTAGTCTCCGGAGCTTTTGTAGTCTGTGGTTCCACTGTAGTCTGTGGAGTTTGTGTAGTCTGTGGTTCTACTGTAGTCTGTGGAGCTACTGTTGTCTGTGGTGCTACTGTAGTCTGTGGTGCCACTGTTGTTTCAGGGGCCTTTGTTGTTGGCGCCTTAGTTGTTACTGGCACTGTTGTTGTAACAGTTTGTGTAGTAGTAGTTTCTGGTGCTTCTGTTGTAGTTGGTGGATCAATCTGTTTATCATATAAGTTTTGCTTAATCTGATAGAACTGATAATCATTCATACCACAACGGTCTCTTAGGAATGTCTCAACTTGCTCTTGCAAAGTATTTCCTGAGAAGCCCTTAATATATTCTGCTAGTTTATCTAGATTTGATTTATTAAACTCTGTAGGATCTGAGATGTTATCATTTGATACTTTTGCAAAGAATGATATTTCATAATCACGATAAATATCATCTTCATCCATACCAATCAATGCACCTAATAAGTACAATATTGATCCTGTTCTATCACGTCCAATATTACAGTGTACGTAAATTGGATAGTTAGAAGCATCTGTAAACACTTCTAATTCTCTCTTGATAATAGCCCAGTTTCCAGCTCTGTCCATTCCACCAACAGGGTTCCATGAAGCAGGTGCGCCTGTGTATTGAGGTGAAGGTATATTGATAAAGTTAACTGTACTTCCAAGTGGAGATGATGTAGGAGCCTTCTCTTCCTCTCTCAAATCAAGGTCTGTCTTAATTCCGTATACATCAAGCATCTTGCTCTTGCCTTCTGCAGAGATACTATCTACGTTTGCTCCACGATATATTTTACCTTGTAATATACGAATCTGATTATTATCTACATAGCAACCACCGAAATCTCTTGTGTTGCCAACTTCATCCACGTTACAAGTTCTTGGAAGATTTGTTGTTTCAAAATGAATGGTGTCAGAAACATATTTAGTTCCACTCACTTCTGTACTAACTCTATAGTAATAATCCTGTCCAGCCAATAAATCATCTACTTCTATACTGTTAGTATATGTGACAAATGATTTTGGATTAGTCATACTTGAGTCTTCACTTATTTCAACAGTATACTGAGCAGCTCCACTCACGCTATTCCATGAGAAAGCCACTGGGTCAGGATAATAATCGTTACTGTTCTTTTTGTAACAATCATTTACATATCCTCTAGAATAATTTGAACAGAATGAATACAACTTTGTCTTACTCTTATCAGACAAAAGATTAACTTGTGCATCATTTACAGGAACACAGTTACTGATTGTTCCATCTGCCTTTGTTTCCGTAAACTTTACTCCTACCAACAAGCTCAATACTAATGCCACTGATAGGGTAATACTTAATAGTTTCTTCATAATAACACCTTTCTACTTCTTTATCTTAACTTTTTTAGTCTTTGAAAACGAGCCGTATTGTTTTGATTGTCCTTTTATATTATAGGCTCTAACCTTAACAAAGTATACCTTTTTCCTCTTTAATTTTTTAATCTTATAAGTAAGCTTATTTGTGAATTTTTTCTTTGCTTTTTTAAATTTCTTTGATGTTGCCCACCAAACTTGATATCCTTTTGCACCACTAACCTTTCTGTACTTAACAACAATTGATTTCTTCTTCGAATTCTTAGCTGATTTAATTTTTACTTTGCCTGGTTTTTTAACAGTTGGTGCCTTTGTAGTTTCTTTTGTTGTCTCTGGTTGTACACTAGTTGTCACTTCTGTTGTGGTTTCTGGATCCACTGACTTTTCAAGCAAGTTCTTTTTGATTTGTTTGATTTGCTCATCAGTGATTTCCAAACAACTCTTCATATAGTTTTCAATTTTCTGCTGTAATGTATCTCCACTGAAATTAGAGATAATATAGTTTTCCATTTTATCAATGTTTGCTTTGTTAAACGCTGTAGGATCAGAAATGTTTGAGTTAGATACTTGCGCGAAGAATGATAGTTCATAATCGCGATAAATATCAATCTCTTTCATTCCAATCAAACCTTCAATCAAATATAATAATGTTCCTGTTCTATCACGACCGATATTACAGTGTACATATATTGGATAATTAGAAGCGTCTGTAAATACTTCTACTTCTTTTTTAAGGATAGGCCATTTAGTTGGGTCATTTATTCCGCCCGTTGAATCGCTGTAGTATTGAGGAGCAGAAATGTTTATAAACTTAACACTGTCACCTAAAGGCGAACTAGTTGGTGCTTTTTCTGGCTCTCTCAAATCTAAGTCTGTTTTAATACCATAAACATCAAGCATTTTTTGTTTACCAGCATCCGATATTTCATCTAATCTAGCTCCACGATAAACTTTGCCCTGCAAAACGCGTGTGGTATTTGTTTGCTCGAAGCAACCACCTATATCTCTAGTATTATATGCCTTATCTACTCTTGTTGTTCTTGGAAGGTTTGCAGTGTTAAAATTAGTGATTTCTGAAGTCCAGCTTTCGCCCTCTACTTCTGTTTTAACTCTGTAATAATAAGGCATTCCAACAAGCAAGTCTTCTATCTCAATACTGTTTGTAGTAGCGGAATATGTCTTTGGGTTGCTCATATCAGAATTCTCGCTGATTTCAACGGTATATCCTTTAGCTCCCGTAACAGCATCCCACTTCAAAGTAGCTGGTGTAGGGTAATATGTATTACTATTCTTCTTGTAGTACTTGTTTACAGCTCCTTTTTCATATTTTGCGCAGAACTCATAAACATTGTCTGACAAGAGATTTACTGTTTCGCCATTTGCTGGAACACAATTGATGATTTTTCCATCGGCTTTTGTCTCAGTAAACTGAACTCCGACAAGCAATCCTACTACTAATGTTAATGATAAAACTATACTTAATACTTTCTTCATGAAATTACCCTCTTACTTCTTTACCTTTACTTTTTTAATCTTTGAGAATGGACCAAACACTTTTGTATGTCCATTTATATTGTATGCCCTAACTTTGATATAATATGTCTTTTTCTTCTTTAGTTTCTTGAATGTATATTTTAGTTTTGTGGTGTATTTTATCTTTGCAATTCGTGTGTTTTTCTTCCTTGCACACCATACTTCATAGCCCTTTGCGTTAGTTGCTTTTTTAAACTTTACTACGATAGTTTTCTTCTTTATATTCTTAACAACCTTTAGTTTAACCTTTGATGGTGTAGGAACTGTAGGCTCTGGAATAGCTGTAGGTCCTGGTGTTAAAAGATTTGCTCTAATTTTATTCAAATCAGATTGTTTTATCTTCAAGCACTCTCTCATGTATTCCATTGTATTCTCCTGCAAAGTACCATTATCATAATTCTTTAAGTAATTAACCATTGAATAAAGGTTGCTTTGGTTAAATTTGTTAGGGTCTTTGATATCTTGATTTGATACTTTTGAGAAGAATGATAGTTCATAGTCTCGGCAAAGATCTTTTTCGCTCATTCCTGCCAACGCTCCAATCAAATAACAAAGTGTTCCTGTTCTATCGCGTCCAATTGCGCAGTGCATATAAATTGGATAATTGTTGCTATCTGCGAATGTCATAACTTCTTTTCTAAGAGTTGGCCAATTGTCCTGAATTGATAAGCCTGAACTATACATTACCGCCGAAATAGATACGCATTTGATGTTAGCACCTAGAGGAGAAACTTTTGATTTTCCTCTCAAGTCCATATCTGTCTTTATGCCAAAGTATTTAACTAGCTTTTCTTTACCTTCTTCGGTGATGTCATCTACGTTTGCGCCACGGTAAATGATTCCCTGTTTTACTCTATACTTTTTATCCTCAGTTTGGCGTCCGCCAAAATCACGAGTATTCTCGATAGAATCTACATAAATTGTTCTAGGTAGATCGGCTGTATTAATCTTTATAACATCTGAACTATAGAGTTTGTCTCCCACTTCTGTAGTTACTTGGTAGAAATAGTCTGTAGCTGAATACAAATCATTTATTTGGATTTTATTCTCCATAGCCACATATTTTTTAGAGTCTGTTAGATCATCTTTTTCTCCTATTCTTACAGAATAAGAAGAAGCTCCATCCACTTTATCCCACTCTATTGTCAGTGGTTTTGGCACATATTTATTTGCGCCCTGCTGGTAGTAGTCAGCTATAGCGCCTTTTTTGTAATTAGTACAGAATTCATATATATCTCCACCTAACAAAGGTACTGTCTCACCATTTTCTGGCGATGAAGATATATCTGCCGCGCTAATATCTGTTCGATAAAAGCTTACGCCAAATCCAATACCCACTGCTAATATGAATATTAAAATACAGCTAATTACTTTTTTCATATTAATTTCCTTTCAATTTATCCGTTCTTTTATCTACTTATACTATACTACCATATTTTGATAAAATTCACACAAAAAGGCACCCAGTTTGTGGGTGCATTTTGTTTTAGCATAACATATTAGGTGCCTGCGGCGAAAAACACCTACAATGCACTGGTTAAAAAAGTAGATATGTTAAAAAACATATCTACTTTTATCTTACTAATACTACGAATGTGAGATCTTTTAACTCTACGATAATGAGTATCTATTTTTATTCTATCATCTATTCAGCGCTAACACTTCCATTATCCACTTTATACGTTTCGCTAAATCCTATAGGTCCAAAGAAATCCATCTTCTGTTTGTCTTTGTAGCCAGATATATTTCCATTTAATTCTACCTTGAAATAACCCTCACTATATTCTTCGGCATCAGAAGAACCCCAATCCACACTATAGAATTCTAATTCATATTGTTCACACAAATCTCTTTCAGCATAACTTTTAGCATCACTAATTGCATCAGACTCTGTATAACTCGAACCAGAATCAGAACTGGACGATGAATTACTCTTTCCACATCCGTATATAGCTGTAGCAATCAAAACACAGCATAAGCATAATGCAAATAACTTACTCATTTTCTTCTTTTTCATCAACTTTTTCCTCCTCAAATTTTTCTTTGTTTTCGTCATATGTTTTTGTAATTACATTGTTTTCTTCGTCAAAAGCCTCCACACTTTCTTCGTTGTCTTTCGAATAAACTAGTGTTAGTGCCCTTATAATTGTGGCAATGATTAAAGAGATAACAAATAAATAATATACTGCAATCATTCGGAAATAGAACTTAACTTCAATAAACATATCTATCTCAGTTATATTTCCAGATCTACCTTTTTTCCCATTTGTCAAAAGAACAAACGTAACTAATGCAATGCCTAATACACCCACAATAATTGATATTATCATCATCTTTTTACTATCAAGTAGGGACTTGGATTTCACCAATTCATAAACCATCACTGCAATTTGTGCAACCAATAATACAAAAACCAATATTATTAAAAATCTAGGAAAGCCGCCCATATTCGTATATTTGTCACCGGTTGCTTCAAAAATACTAAGCTTTGCATATGATTTTTCTTCATCGGAATAGCTACCCCAGCCGATCCACTCAACAGCATTTCCGACAAATAACATAATTGCACAAATCGCATTTAAAATAATAGCAACTACTGTAAACGCTTTCTTTTTCTCGCTAAATAACTCTTTCATTTAACTTGATCTCCTTTTTAATTATTTAACCTATCTTGTTTTTCTCTGATATCATTGATATCATCTTGCAGTTGATCATACTCTCTTTTCTGTCGATCTAGTTGTCGTTGTTCTTCATGTAAATCATTTTGTGCATTATGTAAATTATCAAGATGTTTCTCCTGACTTGATTTTCCGCACGCGTTAAACAAACACATAATACTCAACAAACAACAAATCCAGACAAATAGTTCGCACTTTTTCAGCACGTAAAATAATACCTCCTTTTTTTATATTGTCCTATGAATCTCATTCATAGGTGAACGAACAATGTTTTTATATTACTATTCTTGTAAAGAATAGTAATAGTTGATATACGTAGTATATCAACGCCGCTGCGTGTAAAAATTATCCACATTTCTTAGTTTTGAAACATAAAAACCCAACAAAAAAGGCACCCCTCCGGGCACCTTTATCCACTATATTCTCATCCTCTATTTTTTCCTCAATATCCCATTAAACCAAATCACATCTCTATCTCTTCTAGTATCCT